>NZ_JBQCYC010000008.1:0-116419 GCF_052087705.1 Flaviflexus sp.
CTGCGGGGGTTTCGCATGTAATCGGCCCGATGACGTCGTTGGCGCCTCGGGGTTTTGCCCGGCGGGTGGGAGTTATCGCGACCGATTCGATCTTTGGGTCTGTTTGCTGTTTATGGCGCCTCGTATGGTTCCAGCAGTAGCCACATCCGAACCTGCGTGGCGTCGGGCCCGAGGTAGATTGCCTGGAGTTCTTCGTCGATAGGCTTTTCCAGATAGGTCACGGCGATGACGCTGTCGCCAGTGCGAAGCTCCTCAGCAAAGGCTTCATCGAAGAGCTGGTCGTTAATGAAGTCCAGGGCAGGGTCTGACGGTTGCTCGTATTCGGTGTCGTCGATGACTATGCCGGTTGGCAGTTCGGGAACACCTGGAGTGCTACCGATGTGGTCGTATTGGATCGTTACCTTGCACAGCTCCTGATTTGCTCTGCCAATATAAGAGTCTGTCAGGTTGTCGCGATATTCCTCATTCAATGCACCGGGGTCCACCCCGCATACAACCTCGTGCAGGGTCGCGTCCCACTGGAACGGCTCTTCGTCCCCGACTTGTTCTGCGGAACGGTAAGCAGGCTCTCCGAAATACCACGGCAGTGCAGGAATTGTACCGTCAGGTCCGGGTGCAACATCCCAGTCCATCGGTCCATCGGAATAGTCCGGGATTTCTACGTCATCAATATCCGGGGTGAGAGTCCGAGGCTCATAGACAGGTTCCTCCGGCTCGCTAGGCTCACCCTCCGTTGCCTCATCTGTCTCCCCAGTCTCGTCGGGCGTGGGTGACTCCGTGGCCTCGGTGGTGTTGTCGTCGGCTCCGGTGTTGTCGGTGGCATCCTCGTCGGATGTGGTTGCATCGCTACATGCGGCAACGATAAGTAGTGCTACCGCCGCAGACGTTGTCAGCTTCATTGCTCTCATGACCACCACACTACGGCACCAGGGCACACGGGGCGCGGCGAGAGATTGGTAGATACCGAGCTGGAATCTTCTGTTATCGGACGGCAGTGTTCCTATTTTCTGTCGAACTTTCCATCATCATGTTGCACGCCCCGCACGGAAATCGTTTCGGGTCCAGTGGCTTGGGACCTTTGGCCAGATTGCACCAATTGGTGTCGTTAGGCTGATTGTGAACTGTCGCTTTCGTAATCGTGTCGCCAATTGAGAGATGAGTGATTTGCGTGCCCGCTATTCAACACATGAAGAGTGCTGGATTCATTCTGTGGGGCATTTTGTTGTCCTTTTTCGGAATCCTATTGGGTGGGATTGCCTATAACGTCGCTGTCGATTCGTGGAACTCATACTCTTACTCGTATTCCAGCCGGTCGGACGACACCGTTGAAGTCCTGGTCATCTTCGGCATTGTTTTCCTATTCTTCGGTGCGGTACTGCTAACCATCGGTATCTATCGTGCGTTCCGTATGTTTGATGCGATGGGGGAAAAATTTCTTTTCGAGCCCTACGCGCAACAGTCCTATGCCTGGGGCCGACCAGTCGATCCTAGCTTTGAGGAGAATGTGCCGGTTGGCCCGGCTCCTGGAGCTCATCCGTACCACGGTGTGAGCGCGGAGAACGTCGCGAACCGAGATGATCTCTCCGGTGCTCGAGAGCAACAGTTCCGTCCGGATTCCACGCAACAAGGGTTTTGACGCTAAGCCCTGAATGTGCGCTCTTGAATGCTCGCACCCCCAACACCCTCGACGTTATCGGGGTGCTGGCGACGTAGTTCGTTCGGCGAACTCGCCCCATAAAAAGTAAGGCCCGTCCGATCGGGACGGGCCTTACCAACTATGACACTTGGGAAGTAATGTCGTGACTTCACTCTAAGGCGCCCTTCGAGTCCTTTTCCGGGACTAAAGGCTGGGGATGATGCGCATCACGTATCCGGATGTTGACGCGTAATGGGTGTTGTACTTGATCTGCTCGGAAAGTGCTTGCCGTGGTGATGTCTTCGTCATGGTTTCCGACCCATAGCCTGACCTATTGGCAATTTCTAGCGGATTGTCGACGGTCTCACCATGGGGGAATTGTGCTGATCTGAGAGGTATGCGGTGTAGCATCGAGCCACATCCCAGGAATTCGAGGGGACCTGGGCGCGGTCTCCTACGAGATAAAAGGACGTTGATGAATACTTCTGCAGATGATCAAGCATCGCGCGACGAAGAGGTGCTTGCACGGTCGGAGCGGCTGGAGCGGCTGCCGTTTACGAAGAAACTCGGGAAGCTTCTTGGAACATCGGGTGTTGGATGGGCGCTGGACGCGATGGATGTTGGACTCATCTCCTTCATTGTCGCTGCGCTTGCTGAACAGTGGGGACTGACCGACAGCGAGAAGTCGTGGGTTTTCTCCGTCGGCTTTATTGGCATGGCGGCGGGAGCGACTCTTGGTGGTCTGCTTGCGGACAAGATTGGTCGCCGCTCTGTCTTTGCCCTCACCCTCCTGATCTACGGAATTGCAACAGGGGCTGCGGCCCTTGCTACCTCCCTCGGGGTTCTTCTGGTATTCCGCTTCCTTGTTGGCCTTGGCCTGGGTGCCGAGCTGCCCGTGGCTTCTACGCTGGTATCGGAGTTTGCGCCGAAGAGAATCCGCGGACGCGTCATCGTCTGGCTTGAAGCCTTCTGGGCTATCGGCTGGATCCTTGCCGCTCTGATTGGCTACTTCATTGTCGCCGGTTCGGATGATGGATGGCGGTGGGGCCTTGTCATTGGCGCCGTGCCCGCGATCTACGCACTTGTTATTCGTCTCCACGCACCCGAATCGGTTCGTTTCCTGGAGACCAAGGGCAAGTATGACGAAGCCGAGAAGATTGTTCAGGAATACGAGGAATCTGCTGGCCCTGAATACGAGTACACGGGACCGACCGTCCAGTCCGAGGTGGATGCTGAGAAGTACAAGCTTCCGCAGGTCGATAAGCACCTGACTATTTGGTCGCCCTCGATGAGGCGCCGCACGATTGCCCTGTGGATCATCTGGTTCGCCATCAACTTCTCCTACTACGGCGCCTTCACCTGGATCCCGTCCCTCCTGACAGCGCAGGGCTTCTCGCTGGTTAAGTCCTTCGAGTTCACTCTTATCATCACCCTGGCCCAGATCCCGGGCTATGCTCTCTCGGCCTACCTCATTGAGAAAATTGGCCGCCGTTCCACGCTCGCGATCTTCCTCGCAGGGTCTGCCGTGGCAGCAATTCTCTACGGTCAGGCGGCTGTGGACTGGCAGATCATTGCAGCCGGCATGATGCTGTCCTTCTTCAACCTCGGTGCGTGGGGTGCGCTCTACGCGATTGGCCCAGAGCTATACCCGACGACCGTCCGAGGAACAGGCACGGGAGCCGCGGCCGGCTTTGGTCGTATCGCCTCGATCATCACTCCGCTTCTTGTGCCCCTCTTTATCGGCTGGGGAGGAAACGTTCTCACGTTCACGGTCTTCTCCATTGCGTTTGCAATAGCGGCCGGGGCGGCGTTCTTCCTGCCCGAGCAAAGAGGCAAATCTATTCACTAGAAAGTTCATGAGCTAACCAGATGCTCGGTGGCGAACGCCATCGACAAACGTGAATATCCCCGGCTTCATCATTTGATTGCCGGGGATATTCATTTTTTCTAACTGTCTGTGTCGAGGTGGCAGCCAACGTCCTCGAAGACACGGAGGAGCACCTCGGCGTCGCCGGGCTGGAGGCGGTTCAGGAACAGCTCCTCCACCTGGGCTGAATGGAGCTGTGCCGCATCACGGAAACAGTCCCTGCCAGCATCGGTGATCGTGGCGACCGCACCACGACGGTCCGCCCCTTCGACTTCGCGCGTGACGTAGCCGCGTTCCACAAGGTGCTTGATTCGGTACGTGATTCGTGAAGGAGCGAATACCATCCGGTTGGCGAGCTCGCCCATCCTCATCGAGCCCCCTGCCTCTTTCAGCAGAAGAAGCAGGTTGTAGTCGGTGAGGCTGAGATTTGCTTCGTCCTTGAGCTGCTTTTCCAAGCGGTCACGAAGAAGCGCGGTTGCTTCCCAGTAGGCGCGCCACGCCTGTCGGTCAGTGCCGTGCTCGCGGTGGGCGGGGTTCGCGGACCGAGTCCAGCGACTAACCGTTGAGGAGCTGGTCAAAGGGAATCACCTCGAGATCCTCAAGATTCGTCTCCTTCTTTTTCCGCGGGCGTGCTGGACGACCCTCGAGGAGGCTGGCGAAGCTGGCACCGGCCTTCGCGATCCGCTGATGGATCGGCTCGGTGCGAGTGGAGTCAGCTCCGCCCTCGACCCGGCCCCAGTCGTCCGAGGCGGCGAATACGCTCATGGGCGCCGTTACGCCCTTGAGGTAGGCGAACAGCGGCCTCATGGCCTGGTCGATAACGAGCGAGTGGCGGGCGGTTCCTCCCGTGGCTCCCAAGAGAACCGGGGTGCCCGCGAACTCCTCCTCGTCGATAAGGTCCCAGAAGGACTTGAACAGGCCGGAGTAGGAAGCCTTGAAGGTCGGGGTGACGGCAATGACGCCGTCTGCCTGCATGACCTGGTCAATAGCCTCTTGGAGCGCGGGGGAGTTGTTGTGCGCGATCAGCGCGTTGGAGATGTCCGAGGCGAGGAGCCGAAGCTCAACAACGTGGACCTCGGGTACGACACCGGACCCTGACAGTGCGTCGGTGGCTGCCTCGGCGAGGCGGTCGGCCAACATTCGGCTCTGCGAAGGGTCGCCGAGTCCGCCGGAAACAACGGCGATGTGCCGTGCCTCGGGAGTGAACGGATCGGTCGATTCGAAAGCGTTCTCGATAGCTACCATCAGTTGTTTTCCATTTCCTTAGCGGCGGCCTCAAGCTTGGCCTTGCGCTCCTGTGCGTCCTCCCATGCCTTCGAGCCTTCCTTGCCTCCGGGAACCGGGTCCTCGCCAGCCAGGTGGCGCTTAACAAGGAAGTCGTGGGTCGGTGCGGAAGGAACGTCCTCAGGACGGTTCTTCTTGAATTCTTCGCGCAAGACCGGCAGAACGTCTTCGCCGAAGATGTCGAGCTGCTCAAGAACGGTCTTTAGCGGCAGGCCGGCATGGTCGATGAGGAACATCTGACGCTGGTAGTCGCCAACCCAGTCACGGAACTCGAGAGTGCGGTCGATGACCTGCTGGGGCGAGCCGACGGTCAGCGGTGTCATCTCCGTGAAGTCCTCCATCGAGGGCCCGTGGCCGTAAACCGGGGCGTTGTCGAAGTAGGGACGGAACTGGCGGACTGCCTCCTGTGAGTTCTTGTGCATGAATGCCTGGCCACCGAGAGCGACATAAGCCTGGTGGGCCTTGCCGTGACCGTAGTACTCGTAGCGCTGACGGTAGAGGCGCACCATCTGGATGACGTGCTCCTTGTTCCAGAAAATGTTGTTGTGGAAGAAGCCGTCACCGTAGTAAGCAGCCTGCTCTGCGATCTCGGGGGAGCGGATCGAACCGTGCCACACGAAGGGGGCAACGTCGTCCAGCGGCCTCGGGGTTGCTGTGAAGTTTGAGAGCGGCGTGCGGTTCTTACCCTGCCAGTCCACCTGCTCCTCGTGCCAGAGGCGGTAGAGAAGGTTGTAGTTTTCAACGGCGAGGGGGATGCCGGCGCGAATGTCCTTACCGAACCAGGGGTAGACGGGGCCCGTGTTGCCACGACCCATTGTCAGGTCGACACGACCGTCGGCAAGATGCTGCAGGTAGGCGTAATCCTCGGCAAGGCGAACCGGATCCATCGTCGTAATCAGGGTTGTCGCGGTCGACAGCGTGATCTTCTCCGTCTGTGCCGCAAGGAACGAAAGGAGGGTAGGCGGGTTGCCGGGGGCAACGAATGGCGGGTTGTGGTGCTGGCCGGTTGCGAAAACGTCGAAGCCGACCTCTTCCGCATGCTTGGCAATCTCAACGGTTGCCTTGATGCGCTCGTTCTCTGTGGGCGTCTCGCCCGTCGTGGGATCGGTCGTGACGTCACCGATTGTGAAAACTCCGAACTGCATGCTGCTCTCCTTCTCGAAAAATAGTTTAAATTTGAACTATCTAAGACAACGCGGAATCTGCTGATCTATTCCCGAGCATTCCGGACGTGACAGAAGCAACAGAATTAGAGCTGTGTTGGAGATGGTCTGGTGTCGACCCGGTGTAAGGATCTGTGCCTGTCGTGGATGACTGTCGTGGAGCGCGAGCGTCCGGTAAGTGCCGGCGGTGCCGGTGCTCTGTTAGGTGTACTGACCGGACACGTTGATCGACTACATGCCGTGAGGTCACCTCCTGGATGGTGCCACTTGTTATACTTGTGGCACCAACCAGGAGGTCAGCATGGACATGGATCAAACGCCCCCACCGGGCAAGTACGCCGCGACAGTCAAGGTCGGCCCCAAGGGACAGATCGTCATCCCCAAGGGCGCGCGGGAGCTCTTCGACATCCACCCGGGCGACACCCTGCTCATCCTCGCTGACGCGAACCAAGGGATCGCTTTGATGCGCCAGGAGACGCTCGATCAGATCGTCATGCAGGTGATGCCTGGCCATCAGACCCCCGTGGACTCAGAGGGTGATGAGGGATGAAGAACGTCGTGAGCTGTGCGGCTGTCAGCCGCAACTTCGGCAGCTTCACTGCCCTCGAAGACGTCTCCTTCGAGGTCCGTGAAGGAGAGGTCTTCGGGGTGGTGGGCCCGAATGGTGCTGGTAAGACGACCCTGTTGAACTGCATGGAAGGACTGGACCGCCCTTCGTCTGGGCGCGTCGAGGTGCTCGGCTTCGACCCCGTGCGGGACCAGCACTCGTTGGCTCAGCAAATTGGGGTCCAGTTGCAAAGCGCGGCCCTGCCACCTCGCCTCACTGTGCAGGACGCCCTCGAGCTCTACTCCGCCTTCTACGAGCGCCCGCGGCCTTGGCGCGAACTGTTGACGGATCTGGGGATCAAGGACAAGGCCAACGCCCGCGTTGACAGGCTCTCGGGTGGGGAGCGTCAACGAGTGTTCGTCGCCCTCGCGTTGATCAACCGCCCCCGGCTCGCTTTCTTGGACGAGCTCACCACCGCTCTCGATCCTCAGTCACGTCGAAACATGTGGGACACCGTCGAGCACGTCCGCGATGGCGGTGCAACGGTCGTTCTCACAACCCACTACATGGAGGAGGCCGAACGGCTATGCGACCGCGTAGCAATCATCGACCACGGCCGGTTGATTGCTTTGGACACAGTGACTTCCCTCATCCAGCAACATGCCGGTGACACCACGGCGAAGCTCATCCTGTCGGCGTCGCCTAGCGCAGAGTTCGACCTCAACGGAGTTCCTGGCGTGACCAGCGCTCGAACAGAGGGACGGGAACTGACCATCCGCGGCGCTGCGGACGGGCTGCAGGGCGTCCTTGCTGCACTGGCGGCACACCGCATCACCGTAACGAGCATGAGCACGACGACCCCCGGCCTTGAAGACGTCTTCCTGGCCCTCACCGGTCGAACCATCACCACCGAGGAGCAGGCGGCATGAACGCATATCGAGCCCTTCTCAAAGCCCTATGGCGCTCCCAGCGCCGCGACCCTGTAGGTCTGTTCTTCTCTTTCGCCTTCGCGCCGGTTTTGGTGCTGGCCTTGGGTGCGATCTTCGGTAACGATCCGCGACCGGAGTTCGGTGGACAGGGATTCCTCGATGCGACCCTGCCCGCCTTCGCCTCTCTTGTTCTCGCCATGACCGGGGTCCTCCAGGTGCCCGTGGCGATGCTGACCCTTCGTGACACGGGCGCACTCCGACGCCTGAGTCTTACGCCGCTGCGTCGTTCCACCTTCATCGCAGCGAGCCTCACCGTGCACTTCGTCGTAGGTATTGCGGGCATGCTCACCGCTTTGGCGATTGGGATCGGGGTTTTCGGGGTGCCCAGGCCTAGCCACGTCCCAGGTGTCCTGGCCGTGTGCCTCATCGGGCTCAGCACCTTCCTCGCAGTGGGTTGCGCGCTTGCGGCGCTCTATCCCTCCGCCACAGCCGCTACGGGCATAGGGAACGTGCTCATGATCCTGCTCATGCTCACATCCGGAGCCTTTACCCCATTGACGGCGATGCCGTCGGCGATTCAGCAGATCGTTCAGTACTCACCCGTCCGTTGGTTCGTCGAAGCCGCTCAACACGCGTGGGACGGCGACCCACTAGCCGCCATGATCATGCCGGTGTTTCTTCTGTGCGTTGTACTCGCTGTCGCTGCTCTCGTCGGCCGGTGGCGCTTCCAGTGGGATCCGGTCCGATGACGACGCACGCGAACGCCGCTCTCACACCTCGCCACCGACTCAAGGTCGCCCGTCTCGTCGTCGACGAAGGATGGCCGATCAGCGAGATCGCAGCCCGGTTCCAGGTGTCGTGGCCCACCGTGAAGCGTTGGGTCGACCGCTATGTGTCCGGCGAGTCCATGCAGGACGGGTCCTCGCGCCCGAAGAACTCACCGACCAAGACATCGCTCGCGGTCACGAAGCGCTGTATCAGCCTGCGAATGAGGCTGCGAGAAGGACCGGTTCAGCTCGCCGTGCGCGTCGGTGTCGCTCCATCGACCGTGCACCGCATCCTGCGCTCGGCTCGATTGAACCGACTTGCTTACCTCGACCGCGCCACTGGCGAGCTAGTTCGCCGGTACGAACACCGCTACCCTGGCTCCCTCGTCCATGTAGACGTGAAGAAGTTCGGGAACATCCCCGATGGCGGTGGCTGGCGCTACGTGGGCCGCCGCCAAGGAGAGAAGAACCGTTCCGCCACCCCCGACAAGCCGAAGAACAAGTGGCGCGATCCCAAGCTCGGGTACGCCTTCATCCACACCGTGATCGACGATCACTCACGAGTGGCGTACTCCGAGGCCCACGACGACGAGACCGCCACCACTGCGGTCGCTGTGATGCGCCGTGCGGTCGAGTGGTTCACCGATCGTGGCGTCACTGTCGAACGAGTCTTATCAGACAATGGCGGTGCCTACCGCTCGCACCTGTGGCGCGACACCTGCGAGGCGCTGTCCATCACCCCGAAGTGGACCCGCCCCTACCGGCCGCAAACCAACGGCAAGGTCGAACGCTTCCATCGCACAATGGCCGACGGATGGGCTTACGCTCGCTGCTACACCAGTGAGCAGGAGCGTCGCGACGCACTCACTGACTGGCTCCACCACTACAACCACCACCGGCTGCACACGGCCTGCGACTACCAGCCGCCCATCTCCCGATTGACCAACGTCCCCGGTCAGTACAGTTAGGTGTCCGTGCTGAATTGGCTGCGAGGGATAGTCCGCCGTGGCCAGTTGGCACGGTTGTTCCCCCAAGTGCGAAATGACGGGGCGTGATGCTGCCTGGGCGATTAGCGTAAGTATTGCGGAGAAGTCGCGAACAGAATGCAGGTGTCGACTTGCGTGACAAAGCGTTAGGGAATTCGCCGCCACTGCGAGCCCGTTTGGGCTCGCAGAAACCTATGGAAGGGAAGCCATGATTCTCATTGTCGTTAAGTTTCCGATTAAGCCCGAGTATGCCGACCGCTGGCCCGAGATCAGTGCAGAGTTCACCGAGGCCACCCTCGCTGAGGACGGCAATAAGTTCTTTGAATGGTCAAGGTCGGTGAAGGAACCGAACACCTATGTCCTCGTAGAGGGCTTCGAGGACGATGGGGCAGGACCCCATGTCCAGTCCGATCATTTTAAGAAGATGCAGGAAGAGTTCCCGCAGTACCTGACGGCAACCCCGAAGATCATCTCCCGTCAGATCGACGGCAATGACTGGGACGACATGGGGGAACTCCAGGTCGACTAGCCGAATTACGACGGTCAATTTCGCTTGCCAACCCAGCCACAGTTCCGTCTCGCCTCGGCTAGCAGTAGCCCACAAGTCTCTGGGATGCCGGTATGGGCGGTGCGTTTGAGGCGGGAGAATCCGCGTGGGACCTGTGGTGGCTGGCCGGGCCGGGAAGCGGCCGACATAATTGAAGATGCCGGGATGGTGCCCGGCAGGAGGTATGTATGGAACCGCGTTTGCCCGAACCGCTAACGGGAGCGTCCCCCGTCCCCGCATTGATTGTCTCCGTTTTTGGAGCGCCTTCCGAGATTCCGGCTCAGCTCGCTGAGGCCCGTGAGGCGGGTGCTGACTGCATCGAGTGGCGTGCTGACTTGAGCGATGACTGGGATGCGTGCGCGGAGCAATTCGAGGGCATCGAATTGCCCGTGATCGCCACGATCCGAACCGATCGTGAGGGCGGTAAGTTCCCGGGGCACGGCCATGACTACGCAGCCGCTGCCATGAGGCTTGCTCGCCCGCCTTTTGCTGCGATCGATGTTGAGGTTGGCAGGTCTGCCGCCTACCAGGTTGTTCCGATGGCGCACGATGCTGGTATTCCCGTCATCGCATCCCACCACGACTTCACTAGCACTCCCCGCAACGACGATATTCTGGCGACGTTGAATGACATGGCGGAGATTGAGGCGGATCTGTTGAAAATTGCCTACATGCCGAAGCATTCGGATGATACCTGGCGTCAAATGGAACTGACCCGTGAAGCAAAGGGCCGCTTCGGCCTTCCCGTTATTTCAATCTCCATGGGTCAGGAAGCCGCGTGGACGCGGGTTGCGGCTAAAGCCTGCGGATCCGTCGCAACTTTCGGAGCGCTCGGCGGAGGCTCAGCACCAGGCCAGCTGGATGCTCACCTTCTCCGTCGTGTTATCGACGCGCTTGGACGTTAGACTAATCCCGTGGAGAACCTACTTGCAGTCCTGCCTTCAATCCTTGCGCTTGGCGCCTTCGCCGCGGTCATGAAGCTCATCATGAACTCGGACCGTCTCGAAAGGAACGCTGAGGCGGAGCTCGATGCTCGCGAGGCCGCGGAGGCCAAGGCCCACGAAACGTCGGCAGACTAGGTCCGCCGTCCCCCACCCGTTAACCACTGACATGGAAAGATAGGTACATGGTCTACAAACTGGTTCTGCTCCGCCACGGCGAGAGCGAATGGAACGCAAAGAATCTCTTCACTGGATGGGTTGATGTCCCACTGTCAGAGAAGGGCGTGGGAGAGGCAAAGCGCGGCGGCACGCTCCTGAAGGATGCTGGCGTTACGCCCGATATTCTCCACACCTCGCTGCTACGCAGGGCAATCTCGACCGCCAACCTCGCCCTCGACGAAGCCGATCTGCACTGGATCCCCGTCAAGCGCAACTGGCGTCTGAACGAACGCCACTACGGCGCTCTCCAGGGCAAGAACAAGAGGGAAATCCGCGACGAGTACGGTGAAGAGCAGTTCATGCAGTGGCGTCGTTCCTACGATGTTCCGCCGCCGCCGATCGAGCTCGGATCCGAGTTCTCGCAGGATCAGGAAGCCCGCTACGCAGGTGAGCCGATTCCCGCAACCGAGTGCCTCAAGGACGTCCTCGAGCGTCTTCTCCCGTACTGGGATGAGGAGATTGTCCCGGACATCAAGTCGGGCAAGACCGTCCTGATTGCCGCACACGGCAACTCGCTCCGCGCAATCGTTAAGCACCTCGACGGTGTTTCCGACGAGGAGATCTCTGGCCTCAACATCCCGACCGGTATCCCGCTCTACTACGAGCTGGATGAAGACCTGAAGCCGATCAAGGCCGGTGGCACCTACCTCGATCCCGAGGCAGCAGACGCCGCGATCGCGGCCGTTGCCAACCAGGGCAAGTAAGTCCCCTAAAGTAGCTGAGGGCCCCCGTTCGATTGAACGGGGGCCCTCACTGTGCGTGGGTGGGATTCTCGAAGTGACTGGTTGGGTATGCCGGTGCCGGTCCCTACGGAATCCTTGGGGAGCTAGCGCTTTGTCCTGTAAAAGTTAGCGCAGGTTCCTCGAATGGATTATTGACGCTCCTCGTAGCCCAGGGCTACGTCGCCAATTGACATGTTTCGTTCGGCGTGGATACCGGTGACAAGGAACGTAATGCGGCGGGCGATCGAAACGCCGTGGTCGCCGTAGCGCTCCATGTAGCGGGCAAGGAGAACGGTGTCGATGAGCTCCTGACGCTCCATGTGCTGCTCCTCGTCAAGGATGAGGGAGAACGACTTCTGGTGAAGCTTGTCGAGAATCGAGTCCTCTTCTTCGATCCTTTCGGCGAGCTCCAGATCGTGGCTGTCGAGTAGCTCGGCAACGCGGTGGCCAACGATCGTGGCGTGCTCCGCCATCTCAACCAGCAGGTCATAGACTTCGCCGGAGTTGACGCGCTCGGGGTAGCGGCCGCGTGCAACGTAGGCAACGTGGCGCGCAAGGTCACCCATGCGCTCGAGGGTGGAAGAAATACGGAGGGCTGAAACAACGGTACGAAGATCCGCTGCGACGGGTGCTTGACGAGCGAGGAGGGAAATTCCCATCTCGTCGAGGTTGCGCTCGAGAGCATCGATCCTCTTGTCGGCGTCGATGACCTGCTCGGCAAGCGCTAGATTGGCGTTCTTGAGGGACTCGGCGGCCCCCTCCATTGAGCGCGCAGCTTCGCGCCCCTGCTTGAGCAGATCGTCGCCGAGCTGTTGCATTTCCTGCTTGAAGATCTCGCGCACTTTGACTCCTTGATGTTGGTGATTCTGGAGCGGGTAAACAATTTCCGAGCTTGATCTCATCATAGCCGGGTTAACTACTTGTGAGGATGAGGTAAACAGAAAGTCATTCACGTGGAACTAGATGGGTGATTCTTGCTTTGACGGTCTAGTCTGGAAGCATGCCTGCCTCTGGGATCGTCTACATCATCGTTGCAGCGCTCCTAGGAATTGTTGTAGGAGCCTACACCATGCATGCCTACCGGTCGTCACGAGACGCTCAGGACGGCATGGAAGTTGACGAGCCCGGGCCGTCGGAAGGCGACGTGCAGGCTATCCTTTCGGCCATGCCGCAAGCCCATATCCTTCTGAACCGCATGGGAGATGTTGAGCGCGCCTCCACGGTTGCCTATTCCCTCGGGTTGGTCCGCGGATCGCGTGTTACTCGCTCCGAGATTGCTACCGCCGTTGCCGAGGTCCGCGAGAGCGGGGAAGCAATGGATATGGAAGTGTCGATGCGGCGGTCCTTTGAGGGGGCCGGCAAACTCATCCTGTCCGTCCGGGTAGCACCGATGAGCGGAAACCGTTTCCTTGTCCTGTTCTTTGATTCCACGGAAGCGAAAAGACTGGAAGAGACAAGGCGTGACTTCGTTGCCAATATTTCTCACGAACTGAAAACGCCGGTGGGAGCGATCGGATTGCTCGCTGAAACCATCGAGGAATGTGCGGACGAACCCGAGAACGTCATTATGTTCACCGAGAAGCTACAGAGGGAATCTGTGCGCCTTGCTTCTCTCGTGCAGGACATCATTGAACTGTCCCGTCTTCAAGACGGTGCCGCGCTCGTTAATTCCGAGCTCGTTGATCTGGGCCAGGTGATCTCCGAGGCGATCGACCGCTGCCGCGTCGAGGCCGACAACCGAGGTATTTCCCTCGTGTCCGCGCCGGTGGAGCAGGCGACAGCTTTCGGTGACAAGTCGCTACTGACAACAGCGGTGCGCAATCTCATCGACAACGCGATCCGGTACTCGAACGAGGGCGGTCGCGTTTCAATTGGGCTGAGCGAACTCGATGGCGAAATGAGGATTGCTGTCGTTGACCAGGGCGTTGGCATCTCCACCGAGCAACGCGAACGCGTCTTTGAACGCTTCTACCGTGGCGATGAGGCCAGGACACGGGATACTGGTGGTAGTGGCCTTGGCCTTTCAATCGTTAAGCACGTCGCAGCCGACCACGGCGGGCGTGTCACCCTGTGGAGCGAGCCAGGTAAAGGCTCGACCTTCACGTTCATCGTTCCAGCGGCGTATGCGAATACGCCGGACACCAAGGAAGAGGTAATCCGATGACTGCGATTCTGCTCGTCGAAGACGAAGCGTCCTACCGAGACACTCTCGCATTCAAGCTCCGCCGTGACGGCTACGAAGTTGTCGCCGTCGGGGACGGTAAGGAGGCTGTGGATAGCTTCGACCGGGTCGAGCCCGATATTGTCCTTCTCGATCTCATGCTCCCGGGACTCAGCGGCACCGAGGTGTGCAGGCAGATCCGCCAAAAGTCCTCCGTCCCCGTCATCATGCTGACCGCGAAGGACTCGGAGATCGATAAGGTTGTAGGCCTGGAGATCGGGGCCGACGACTACGTGACAAAGCCCTACTCGTACCGCGAGCTCGTGGCCCGCATGAGAGCCGTGCTACGTCGCGGAGCAAGCGAGGACTCCGGCGAAGAAGAGGTGTCGCTGTCCGTCGGTCGGGTCACGATGAACACCGACCGCCACGAAGTCCACATCGACGGCGAGACGGTCGCCATGCCGCTGCGCGAATTCGAGCTTCTCGAGCTCTTCATGCGGAACCCGAACCGTGTCCTCACCCGAGGTCAGATCATCGACCGGATTTGGGGCCCGAACTACATTGGCGACACAAAGACCCTCGACGTGCACGTGAAGCGCGTGCGTTCAAAAATTGAACTGGATCCTTCAAAGCCCCAGATGCTGAAGACCGTTCGTGGCCTCGGCTACAAGCTGGAAACCACCGAATAAGACGAAATAACAAGCCGGGTGGGCGGGGAGTATTCGTGCTCCTGGCCCACCCGGTTCATGTTTGACGAGGGAATGCTCGTTCGCGGGATGTGGTCGAGCGACAGATTGCTTACGTGTTGCTTCGCCACCGCGTGGTGACGGCGAATGCGCGCGGGAATACGCCCGCACGACGGAGGTCCTCTTTATGACCGACGTTTGTGGAACGTGGAAGGCCCCGTCAGTGACGGGGCCGACCGAAGAAGAGTGTCAGTATGGCTAGTCGCACTGCGCGTCGGGGAAAGCGTCCTCATATCCCGATGCACATGCCGTGATCACGGGGATCGTGGCGGGGGCTTCTGCACCACCGGCAGTGACAATGGTGTCGACGTTGTAGCCCGGCTGGAAGTCGCCTTCGATCAGGATGAGCTCATCGTTCTCCGCGAGTTCAGCGGTGCTGAAGTTCAGGTGGGAGCTAGCTTCGACGTCGAAAGACTCGGTGATGTCACCGCCCGAGATCTCTGCGGTGACGGCCTCCTCGGAGCGGTTGTTGACGAGGCCGTAGAGAACGCCTTCGCCGTTGCCGTCCGAAATAATCATGAGGTTCTCGAACACCACGTCGGAATCAAGGTGGACGCGGATGCCGTCAGACGGTGCATACGGCTTCTGAGTGATCGCCTCGGTTGTCATCGAGCATGCTGCCGTTGCGAGTAGCACGAGAGCGCCGGCGGCGGTAAGACGCTTAAGATTCACATGACCTCCTATGTCAGTTCCCCAGAATAGCGTATCGTGCGCGCTCTGATTGGCGAATAGTAGACGAATACTCGGATCCTGTGAGCCGGATTGTGCGTGATGCTAGAATGGATTTCTAGTTGGGCTCATTCCGTGAAAGGCTTTCTATTTATGTCGCTTAAGATCGGCGAGACTGTTGTCTACCCGCACCATGGGGCTGCTTACATTGAAGACATCGAGACCAAGGTCATCGATGGCGAAGAACTGAAGTACCTTACGTTGCGCGTGATCCAGGGAGATCTCGTCATCCAGGTTCCCGCCGCCAGCATCGAAGACGTCGGCGTTCGTGACGTCTCGAACGAGGCAAAGCTCGAGCAGGTCTTTGAGGTCCTGCGCGAGGAAATGACAGAGGAGCCGTCGAACTGGTCCCGTCGCTTTAAGGCGAACGGTGAAAAGCTCACGAGCGGTGACGTCATCAAGGTCGCCGAAGTTGTTCGTGACCTGACGCGCCGTGACGAGGACCGTCACCTCTCGGCAGGTGAAAAGCGCATGCTGACCCAGGCCCGCCAGATCCTCGGATCCGAGGTCGCCCTGGCAAAGGACATCAACGAGGAAGAAGCATCCGACCTCCTCGACGAAATCCTCGGCTGACATGACCACCGCCGTTGTTGTGACGGCCGCCGGCATGGGGACCCGACTCGGGTTCAACATGCCCAAAGCGCTCGTGCCTTTGCACGGGCGCACACTCATTGAGCGGGCTTTGGATGGTGTCATCACCTCCGGCATTGCCGACCAAATCGTCGTGACGATCCCGCCGGGTACGGAGGATGTGTTCTCCGGCCTGGTCGGAAACGATATTGATATCGTCCCCGGAGGGGACACCCGCCAGCAGTCCGTCAAAAACGGCATTGACCAAACGGGCACTGCCGACATCATTCTCGTTCATGACGCGGCACGTTGCCTAACCCCACCTCCCGTGATCGTCCGCGTGCGAGACGCTATTGCTGTAGGGCAGGCTGGGGCCGTTCCGGGGCTTCCCGTGACCGACACGGTTAAAGTGGTGCGCCCCGAACCTCCGTACGAACCCGTTATCGACACGCTTGAGCGGAGTGTTCTCCGCGGGGTGCAAACCCCGCAGGGCTTCAACGGCGACATTCTCCGCGAGGCCCACGAGATCGTGTGGCCGGGCGTTGACGGCGCGCCGGACGATGCGAGTCTTGTCGAATACCTGGGCCACGATGTTGTCATTGTTGAGGGAAGCCCCCTGGCCATGAAAATTACGACCGTGCTTGACCTTAAGCTCGCTGAGCTCCTCCTGAAGGAAGAGACAAAGGAAGAAGTATGAGAGTAGCGACCGCGATTGACGTGCACGCGTTCTCTCGGCAGCCGCGTCCCCTCATGCTTGCATGCCTTGAGTTTTCCGACACCGGGGGCCTGGCCGGACACAGCGACGCGGATGTTGCCGCGCACGCGGCTGCCGATGCTCTCCTCATTGCCTCCGGAATCGGGGAACTCGGGACGGTCTTCGGAACCGACAGGGAGGAATGGGCTGGGGCCTCGGGCTCTGTCCTCCTGGGGGAAGCAGTCCGCCTGGTCAGTGAAGCAGGTTGGCAGATCGAGAACATCTCGATCCAAATCATTGGCCAAAAACCCCGTTTTGCTCCGCGCCGGCTTGAGGCGCAAGAAACCATGTCGAGCATCGTCGGAGCACCCGTACTTCTTTCCGCAACAACGACGGACCACCTGGGGGCACTGGGACGCGTTGAGGGTATCGCTGCCCTGGCGACGGCTCTTCTAACCGACTGAGTACGTAAGATAGTCAGCGAGTTTGCTGGTGCCATCAAGAACGGTAGCCCTAGCGCCCTCAAGCATGCCAATAGGTCGGTGACGAAGTTCATCAACGAGCGGCCGTGAACGGCGGCACGAGGACCACGGTGTGCGCCGCTGTCCCAGAAAACTTAGTGGGCGCGGCGCGGAACTCACCGCATCGCGCCCACACCTTGGTTGAACTCAGCCTTTCGGCGGGCAGCCAAGGTTGAGCGCTTACTATTCCTCGAAGGCGGCCACGTTGTCGCGATTCTTACGCTCGGGCTTGATTAGGAAGAACGTGAGGAAGCCGGCGAGGAGGACGACGACGATGCCGAGGATGCCAAAGTAGGCGGCTTCGTCCTTCGTGATGTCGAGAGCGGTAGCTCCGATGGTGATTGCCGTGGAGTAGAGGAAGGGCGAAAGGAACGAGACGGCACGGCCCGTTGTTGCATAGAGGCCAAAGATCTCGCTTTCTTCACCGGCGGGGATGATCCGGGCTAGGTAGGTACGGGAACTCGACTGCGTGGGACCAACGAAGACGCAAAGGAGAAGTCCGCAGATCCAGAAGACGATTGTTCCGGCGTCGTGGAGGAAGAATATGAGGAGCCCGAGAGTCACCATTGACGTGAGAGAGAACAGGATGACGGGGCGGGAGCCGAAATAATCGTCCGCATAGCCAAAGGTAATGGTAGCGATGCCGGCGACGAGGTTTGCGGCGATACCGAAGACGAGGACCTCGTCATCGGAGAAACCGAAAGCCTTAGCAGCGATCACGCCACCGAAGCTGAACACACCTGCGAGACCATCGCGGTACAGGGCGGAGGAACCAAGGAAGTAGACGAGCGAACGATCCTTGCGCCACAGGCGGGCAATCGAAGCAAACAGTAGCTTGTAGGAGCCGATGATTCCCACCTTCTCCGTCGTCTTCGGCACCGTATCGGAAGCGGTCCTCATAAGAGGGAGGGAGAAGATAAGGGTCCAGATGGCACAGAGGACCATGGACACGCGGATCTTCATCCCGTCATCGGATGTCACCCCGAACCAGCCGACTTCGGGGCCGATGATACCCAAGTAGAGGATTAGCATCAGTACGATTCCACCGACGTACCCCAGTCCCCAACCGATCCCCGAGATCTTGCCGCGGTTCTGCGGAGTGGAGATATCGGTCAGCATGGCGTTGTAGACGACCGATCCGGTGTCGAACGCAATATTGCCGATCGCAAGCAGAAGCAGACCCAGCCAGAGATAAGACTCCTCCGGGCGCACCAAGGCGAGCCCGGCCGTCGCCAGAATGGTGATCGTGGTGGTGAGAGTAATAAGGCTACGGCGTTTGCCGGAGCGGTCAACGGACTGACCCATCACGGGGGCGATGATGGCGACAATGATGCCGGCCGCTGTCATCGTGTAACCAAAGTTCGTGTTGGCGTCGGGGCCAAAGAAGTCGCTGTTGACGATGTAGACCGAGAAGACGAAGGTGGTGACGACCGCGTTGAAGGCTGCCGAAGCCCAGTCCCAGAGGGCCCATGCCGTAACCTTGCCGCGCGTCGTTCCGCTTGACGAAATGCTCATTCCTGCACCGTAGCGCCTGAAGGTTGCCAGAAAGTAATGAATGGCGAAAATCCCGTCCCCGAGTCGTGTGGATCCCGAGGTTATCCGGGTAACCTAGAGGTGTGACTCTGGAAATACATGACTCAGCAACAAAGACTCAGCAGGTGTTCGAACCCCGCACCCCGGGCAAGGTCGGAATCTACCTGTGCGGAGCCACCGTTCAAGGAGCCCCCCACATTGGGCACCTGCGGTCGGCCCTCGCCTTCGACGTGCTGGCACGCTGGCTCACCAGGTCCGGGTACGAGGTAACGACGGTCCGTAACGTCACCGACATTGACGACAAAATTCTCGCAAAGTCAGCGGAGGCAGGCTGGGAGTGGTGGGCCTGGGCCTACCGTTTCGAACAGGAATTTGCCGGCGCATATCGTGCACTGGGAGTTCTGCCTCCTACATACGAGCCGAGGGCAACCGGCCACATCACCGACATGATCGACCTTATCGGCCAGATCATCGAGGCGGGCCATGCCTACGTAGGAGATCCCGGGAACGTCTACTTCGACGTGGAATCCCTCCCGGACTACGGTTCGCTGACCCGTCAGAGCCTGCGGAACATGACCGTGGACGAAGACGAGGTCGAGGCCGACAAGAGGAACCCGCACGACTTTGCCCTGTGGAAGGCACCGAAGGAAGGCGAACCAGAAACGGCCGCATGGGATAGCCCCTGGGGCCGGGGCAGGCCCGGATGGCACATCGAATGCTCCGCCATGGCAGGCCGCTACCTCGGTGACGACTTCGATATTCACGGGGGCGGAATCGACCTGCGTTTCCCTCACCACGAAAACGAGCAGGCACAGTCGCACGCCGCTGGACGCGGATTTGCGAAGTACTGGATGCACAACGCATGGGTGACGGTAGACGGCGAGAAGATGAGCAAGTCGCTCGGCAACTCCCTCATCGTCTCCGAGATTCTTAAACAGGTCTCCGCCCCGATCCTTCGCTTTGCGCTCACAACGGTGCACTACCGGTCCACCGTTGCCTACTCACCATCCACGGTCTCGGAAGCCACAACGAACTGGGAGCGACTCTCGGGATTCCTCGCCCGGGCTGCCGAAACCGTTGGCGAGGCCGACGCTGACCGAATTGCCTCCCTGACCGCAGAGCATATGCCCAAGGAATTCCGGGAGGCCATGGACGACGATCTCAACGTCTCCGCAGCCATGGCAGTCATCCACGACCACGTGACAAAAGCAAACGTGGCACTCGGCGCCCGCGACGACGTTGCGGTAGCCGAAGCCCAAATCATTATCCGCGCCATGCTGGACGTCCTCGGGCTCGACCCCAGGTCCCCGCAGTGGCTCCAGTCCGGCTCCAGCTCGCACGATGAGGCGCTCGCGGTCCTCGTCCAGGAGGTCCTTGACCAGCGCGCCAAGGCGCGTGCCGACAAGGATTGGACAATGGCAGACAGGCTTCGCGATACGCTCGCAGAGGCCGGCATCATCGTAGAAGACGGCGCGGACGGCGTCCGCTGGCACGTCAAGGAGAATTCATGAGCAACCACAGGCCCGCCAACAAGAAGGGCCCGAAGGTCGGCTCCGGAGGAGTGCGCCGTCGGCGACTCGAAGGACGCGGCCCCACGCCGAAGGCGGAGGACCGCGAATACCACGTCGCCCACGCCAAAAAGAAGGCACGGGAGGCCGAAGAGAAACGACAGGAAGCAATCAAGCTTGCTCGCGCCGGAGGTAAGCTCCCGGCCTACCTCAAGCTTGAGGCTGGCCATGAACTGATCTCGGGGCGCAACCCCGTGCTCGAAGCTGTTCGTGCCGGAGTGCCTCTGACCCGCGTTTTCATGGTTCCCGGCGGCACCGTTGACGGACGCATGGAGGAGGCGGCGCGGACCGCGGCCGGCCGGGGGGCACCCGTTGTTGAGGTGAGCCGCGGACACCTGGACACGATGACGGAGAAGGCCGCCCATCAGGGTATCGCCATTGAAGTCCCGCCCTACGACTACACGGATATCGATACCGTCGTGTCCGACATTGCGGAAGCCGACAAGACCGGTCTTATTCTCGCTCTTGATTCGATTACCGACCCGCACAACCTCGGTGCGGTACTCCGCTCCGCATCGGCCTTCAACGCCGATGCCGTTCTCATCACCGAGAGACGCTCCGCCGGGGTTAACGGAACGGTGTGGAAGGTGTCGGCAGGTGCGGCCGCCCGCGTGCCCGTCGCACGGGAAACAAACCTGGTTCGCACCCTCGATCATTTGAAGTCGAACGGTTACTTCGTTGTGGGGCTCGCCGGCGAGGGCGATGTCATGCTCGACGACCTTGAGCTTGCCGATATGCCACTCGTCCTTGTCACCGGGTCCGAAGGGAAGGGTCTATCCCGTCTCGTTCGGGAAACGTGTGACCAGGTCTGTTCCATCCCGATCTCGGGTGAAATGGAGTCGTTGAACGCAGCGGTGGCTACGGGTATTGCCCTCTACGAAGTGGATAGGCGAAGGAGGAAGGCAACAGCATGACCATGTGGCGCCCCGTCAGCGGGGATATCTACGGCCTTGACCCGATTCTCTTCAACGAAGAGGCGTTCCAGGAGTTTTTCGCCAAGGAACGGGTGCTGGCGCGAGGTAAGAACATCGAAAACGGCCACTATGAGATTGAGCTTGCCGTAACGGGACGACGCAGGCGCGTCGCCGTTCTTGACGACGAAGGCTACGTCATTCCAGGCATGCCACTGTCGGAGCTCGTCGATACGATGGATGCGACGCTCCGCAAGGTCCAGATCGTCATCGATGGCGAGGTCCGCTACGGCGATATCGACCTCGGATCCCTCCCCGCCGATCTGGCCGAGGATGTTGCCTTCTTCCAAGAGGGAGATGATGGACTGACCGGGGTCGCGCAGACACCTGAAGAAGCTACGTCGGAGACGGCGGACGCGGAGGAAGATGAAGAGCTACCGGATGCTCCGTTGCTCATGCTGACCGACATTGTTCTCGCGGAGATTCCCGCGCTTGCAGCGGTCTCCAAGGTGACGATGGCAGCGATTCCGCACGGCACAATCAACGCGATAGTGGGGGAGAAAGCCGTTGACCCGAAGCGGCTGATCCTGCCGAAGCCGGTCTTCCACCTGACTCTCCGCACCCAGGGTGAAGGCGCCCCCGTCCTGACGGTCACGCTCGACAACCAGCGCACCCAGAGCTGGACCTGGGACGGTCAGCTCCCCATCCTCGACTGGATGAACGAATATGACGGGGCACGCGAATTTGCCGACGAACACCTGGGCGCCGGTGCGCTCGCCAGACGATGCGTCCTCGAGATCGAAAATGGCTCAGCCATGGAAGTGCGGGATGCTCTCCTGTCGAACAAGAAGCTTGGCCCGGCCTTCTTCGTTCAGGCCATGGGCTTGCGCCCCGAGATCCTCGATGTTCTCGACGGTCGAATGAAGGTGAATGAGCTGCAGGACGCGGAAGTGTTCGAGCAGGCCACGTTTGCGAAGGCCCTGCGGGAAGCGCTTGCCCTTGAAATCTCGGGCCATGGTGTTGCCAAGCCCAAGCTGTGGGCAACCTACCGGAAGGTCTTCCTCGACAATCCGGGGCTCCTCAACGCCGCCGCCTCCATCCAAGCCGCCCTCGGCGGGTCCATCTTCGTTGGTGCCCTCCAAGCGAAGGGCCGGAAGGCACGCTGGGGTGCTGGCGCCGGAGCTCTCCTCATGGTGAATGCGGTCTCCCGAATTCTCACCACCCAGTTCATTCAGGAATCGCTCGAGCAGAGTGAGGCCGTCCAGAAGCTAGCCGCGGCTGCCGCCGAGGAAGCGAGGACCGAGGAGCGTGCTCGTATCCAGCAAGAAGCCGCGCGTGCAAGTGCAGAGACTGCGCAGACCCCGGGCTCCGCAACCGCACAGACACCGGAGGATAGCGATGAGTGACGACCAGATTGAAGCATTCTGGACCCGTGCAATAACGAAGGCGCGGATCAATCAGTTCGAAGTTGTGACGGGCCCAGATCGGGACTCGGCACTCACACCGCCCGCCTGGTCACTGGACGATGAGACGGTGGAAGCGGCCCTGCGTGACGGCAAACTTGTTTTGATGTCGGCGGCCTCCCAGCACGAGGTCCTTCCAAAAGCGTGGGGCCTATCGATCCTCCTGTGGGAAGACGAGACACCCGCGGCACTGGTGCAGACCACCGAGGTCACGGTCCGCACCAAGGAAGAGCTCGATGCGGAAGAGACAATCGGTGACTGGGCCACGGTTCGCGACACCATCCCTGCGGGGGCATCCGTCGTTGTCGAAGTCTTCAAGGTTCTTGCCGACAATGCGTAAGACCAGCATTCTCGCCGTGTGCGCTCTGTTAATTGGTGCATGTGGGACGGATGCTGAGGAAGAACCGACAACCAGGTCGTCGGCAACGTCCACCCCGATCGAGTCGGCGGGGCCGTTCGGTGATGCCACGTCGAGCAGTGCTCCGGCGCCGTCTGGGACGACAGAATCCGACGACCCGGTTGCCACGGAGGAGCCGCTGACACTTCTCGTGGTTGGACTCGATGCTGACTCGGGGTCGCAACGAGCAGACGTCACGATGCTTGTCCGCATTGATGGCGACCGCGAGCATCTGACCGCCATGTCGATTCCGCGTGACACCTGGGTGGAGATCCCGGGCCACGGTGAAAACAAGATCAATGCCGCCTACGCGTTCGGGGAAGAAGAACTCCTGTCGCAGACGGTTAGCGACCTGTACTCCGCGGAAATTGATCACGTCATGGCTGTGGACTTTGAAGCGTTTACTGAACTGTCCAGCATCCTTGGACCCATCGAAGTGGAGACAGCCGACGGTGTTGTCACCTTGGAAGGTGAGGAAGCCTTGAGTTTTGTGCGGGAACGGAAGTCGCTTCCCGCCGGAGACTTCGACAGGGTCCGCCGCCAGCAGGCATACCTTGCGGGGGTCTCGCAGTCCCTTCGCGAAGCCGGTCCCGCCGAACTCGCTCAGCTAGCAGAGCTCGCAGGGGAGTACATCGAGGTAGATGGACGCAGTGGGATCAGTGCACAGGCGCTACTTCTCAGCCTGCTCGATGATGCTGCGGGAACCGAGCAGGTGTTCTTCTCCGCACCCCACGCCGGAACCGGCTGGTCCAAGGACGGTCAATCAATCGTTCTCGTCGATGCTGAGGAAACCCAGCAGATTGCAGAAGCCTACGAGTCCGATACCGTTGCGGAGTGGGTTGATGAATCCCAGGTAGAAACGCTCGACAGCAGGCCGGTCAACTAGGGACGAAACTGCTGCAGGGCGGCTCGAATGGTGCGTAGGGCTGAGTTGTAACTATTTCTGGAAGCGAATAAGCGTGACCGGAGTTGATTAGCGCTCGACGGTTACACAGTTCTCGGGGCTGGTGAGTTCCTGCCCGGCGGACAACTCGGCAATCTCACCGTCGGGACGAAGCTCTGTGAAGTCCTCGCCGAGAACAACATCGAGAACCTCCGTTGTGGTTGTGCCGTCAAGGAGAACCGTCGCCGTGGGGAACATGCGGGCAAGGGAGTAGGCCTGCGGAAGGGCCCCGAGCGACGAGTAAATGACGACGGGGGCCTGAGGAGTTTCCCCACCCCAGTTCAGTTCGTCGGCAACAGCAACGCCATGTTCAGTGAGCTTCCCAGCGACCGTCGCGGCCAAGCCAGTGCGTGGGCTTGCGTTGTAAACCTTGACGGTGATCGAAGTGTTTTCCACCGCCTGGGTGCCGGCAGGAATACAGGGGACAACGTTGTCCTGAGTATCTTCTTCCGCAGTGAACTCGCGGTTCATCGGGAAGGGAACGATTCCGGTGAACCAGAGGAGCCCAAGAAGGAGCAGGAGGGACAGCAGCAGGCCGATACTGCCGAAGATGACAGTCTGACGCTGCTGCAGGCGCTGACGGTAGCTCGTTCTTTGATGAGAGTTCACCCCTCAACGTTATCCCACGCGAGTAATCGGTGGCTTCCAGACACGGTTTCTTCAGTAGGATAGATGACCGATAACCGAAAATTTTGACCAAGGATACTACTCCCCAAGTTCGACGATGAGCGAGGGGCAGAACATTCCTAGAATGATCGGGACCAGGGGAGGTGTGTGTGCGAGGAAAAGGTTTCATCGCTGCTCTCGTACTTGTTCTAGCGGGCTGCGGTTCGGTTGCGGACGAGGAGGGCGAAAGCGCACCCTCACGGACTGGGACACGTGATACCCCCACCGCTTCTGAGGAAAACCCGGCAGTACCTCCCGCTACCGCAAGCCCCGCTACGCCAACGGGCGCCGTTGAAGACACAACCGTATTCCCCTCCGAAACGGGATCCTCCAACGGCAGCATGTCAGACAGTCAGGACGACAGTAGCGACGGTAGCGAGCCGGAAATGAATGAGGCTCCGACCGTTGAGCCGGAGGAAACCAGTAGCGCCCAAGATAGCGGAGCTATGGGACTTAAAGTTGCCTCGTCCAATCCCGGTTTCCTCATCGGCGACAGGTTCACAGTTGATGGCGAAGTCTATCGACGACTGGTCATGCCCGATGACTACGAGAACATTGTTCAGGACTCGGTCCTGAGCGACTCCGATCTGACGATTCCCGAAGAGGACGTCATCGACGCGCTCCTCGTGACCGGACGGTTCGCAGGCGAAGAACTAGCCACCTCCGAACTGGCCTTCGACTATTCCGAAGAGAATGCTCGTGCCTGGCTCGAAGAAAATGCGGACCTTTTCGTCCAGCCCGACCTTGTCGAGGCGGGGCTACTCGACACCGAGTCGCCCAATAATTCGCTTGCTCTGCTCTACACCAACAATGGCTGGGACAGGGGAGTGCCCGAACGGGTAGCCCGAGTACAGAACCTTCACGTCGAGCTTGCCGATATTGAGCAGGACGGACAGAACCTCACCATCACCCACTCGGTGTCGTTCGAAGCCAAGGTTGACGGTGCTGGCGGACTCGACGGTACGTTTGTTGAGAAGACCCGACTGACTGCCACCTACGAAGTGACTCAGGTCGATGGCGAATGGAAGATCGCGGACTACACGACCTCCTGGCAAACCCGCTACTGACGCGGCGGCCATGGCACCGGGGTTGCTCCGCAGAAAGTGCTTAGGCGCAGCGGAGACGGTCGAGTAGCTTCGCCAGAAAACTATGAACTATTCGACTCGCGTCAACGTTGCGGCAAGATGATCAGTCATGGGCTGTCCCACCGCCGCCATGCCGAACCTCATCTCCAACACATCGCCCGATAGCGTGTACTTCCGAGTCGTGGCATCAACGTGTTTCGCAGAAGAAGAGTTGTGGAGAGTTGACGTCAGGGAAATTTCGAAGCCTGCCTCTCCTTCCACCAGCGTTCCTTCCGCAAGCTCTGTCTGACCCGTCGGGAGGGCAAGAATGAATTCCACGTTGCCGGGGGACGGGATGCGGAGATAACCCGTTTCGGTATGAAGGGGAGTGCCGGTCGGCGACCAGGTCTTCTGCTGATAGTGCAGGAACGGCTTCCCGGTGTTCGTGAAGGTCAGTTCCTCCACGTAATCGAAAGTCTTGATCGTTGGATAAAAGCCCTGGCCAGGCCCCTTCCAAACGCCGACGAGGGCGGCGACGGGTTTCAGGTTTGCATGAAGGTCCATGACCACAACCCTAATGAGAACGGAACCGCCTGACTCGGACATCAAGAGTTTGCCCGGATAGCTACCAATGGTGGGCTACCCGGGCAAACGAAATACTCGTTTTAGAACGACGTAGGTGGTCCTACCTCGAGCTGAAGCTCCGAGAAAACTCAGCGGCGCCGCGGCGGCTGGAGCCGTTAGAGCGGCCCCTAGCTGATCCGGACCGGTTACGGGATCCGCGTGCACCCTGCCCGGAGTGGCCACCGGAACCGTGTGCTCCGCGGCCGCTTCCGCGTGAACCGGCCTGGCTACGAGAGTCTGATTGTCCACGTGAGGGTGCTGAGCGTTTGCCTCGGGAAGACCCGGACGAGCGGGGCTTGGTGGAGGCCTGCTGGGTAGGTTGGGGTGCCTTGCCCGAACGATCCGCGGCTTCTTCGGGAGAGAGGAAGGCGCGCTTGCCGGGTGCAAGATCGAAGAGGATCGGGTGATCCGGGTGAGCGTTGGTGAAGGTCGGGCTAATCTTCGCCTTGCGGAGAAGGGAACGGACATCGTTCCGCTGGTCCGGTAGCTCGATGGTGATAACCGTGCCTGCCTTGCCGGCGCGTGCCGTGCGGCCCGACCTGTGCAGGTAGGCCTTGTGCTCAACCGGCGGATCCGCGTGGATGACGAGTGCAACATCGTCAACGTGAATGCCACGAGCGGCAATATCGGTCGCAACCAGGGTCTTCACCTGTCCGGAGTGGAAGGCCTCAAGGTTCCTCGTGCGTGCGTTCTGCGACAGGTTGCCGTGCAAATCAACGGAGGGGATACCCAGGCGGATCAGCTGCTTGGCGAGCTTCTTCGCTCCGTACTTCGTGCGAGTGAAGATAATGGAATTGCCGGGTGCGGCCGCCAGCGAGGCGATGACATCGGTCCGGTCCTCGCCCGTCACCCTCAGAACATGATGCTCCATCGCGCTGACGGGGGAGAGCGCCGAATCTGCCTCGTGGGTGATCGGGTCGTGCATGAACTCCTTGACGAGGGTCGAAACCCCGGCGTCCAGCGTTGCCGAGAAGAGAAGACGCTGGCCCCGCTTCGGAGTTGCCCTCATGATCTTCCGGACATTGGGAAGGAATCCCATGTCAGCCATGTGGTCCGCTTCGTCGATCACGGTGACCTCCACGTTTGAGAGATCGACAAGCTTCTGGCCCATGAGGTCGAGAAGCCGGCCCGGGCAAGCAATGAGAATATCGACGCCGCGGGCCAGCGTGCGGGCCTGCGGATTCTGGTTTACTCCGCCAAAGACAACAGTCGAGACCAGCTTTGTTCTCTGCTCGAGAACAAGAAGGGAGTCATGCAGCTGTGTTGCGAGCTCGCGGGTTGGAGCAAGAATCAGGGCACGAGGCTTCTTGGACTGTGGGCGGCCCTCCGTCTTTAGGAGGCGAGCAACAACAGGAATGAGGAAAGCAAAGGACTTGCCGGAGCCGGTTCGGCCACGGCCGAGAACGTCGCGGCCCTTGAGCGAATCCGGGAGGGTTGATTCCTGGATCGGGGTCGGGATCGTGATGGCCTCGTTCGCAAGAGCGGAAACGAGGTTGTGGGGCACGCCAAGGCGTACAAAAGTGGATGACATGTAAAGAGCTACCTATCGGGAGTTGTCTCACCGGGGCGTCATGTAAAAGTAAGGGCGTCATGCAGAATTTTGATTGACCTGCGCGCCAGCGGCCCGGGGTAAGACTGAGCGGACCGATGACTGGATGCTATCAGTGCATGAAGTGTGAACGAACGTTCGGTGCTGATCGTCACCATTGATGGTTCGTGTGCGAAGCCTGTTTCAGGGACACAACTGACACTGCGAACCGGTCCGAAATGGGTATGGACCTTTACCGGGCGGCAGTGTTGAATAGCTCACAAAGGTGCTGGCTCATCCGGGGAGGGACCATGGGGCTCACCAAGTATCAGACAGGCGGTTCTACCTCGTGGGCTACGGAGCCCGTGAAGGCCGCGTTGACCGAGATCGTGCGTGCCGTTGGGGTTTCCGACGTGCGGATTAGTGCCTACCAAGAAAATGGGGTGGGTTGGCACAAAACCGGTGAGGCTGGGGATGTTCAGCCCGGCCGTCAAGATAATCCGTCCTACCCCGACACGGTCGACGTCATGAACGAGATCGTCAAGTACGTGGTCGCCAACTGGGATCGGCTCCACGTTCGGTACGTGGCTGCGCTGGGATGGGAATACGGCGGAAGCTGGGGTGGGCCCGAGAGAAAATGCCGCCAAGTCAAAGACTATGGCGAATCCGATCCCTTCCGCGACCATCATGTCCACGTCGACTTCACGTCCGGCCCAATCCCTGGAGCTAACGCCGGCATTGCCGTTGGGTGAAGTGCCTCGGGTTTTGTTCCGTTTGAGTAGATGGGAATATTTTGGACCATGCCGAAGGGGTTTGATCAGGATGCGAAAGACCGCGTTGTTTGCTTGGTGGAGGACCGCATTTTGGCGGAGAGAATTTTCGACGTTGGAAGCGTGCACGTTTGTGGCGCCCAAACTGGGTGTCTTGTGGCACACGGCCCGATAATGGCCGCAAGTAGCTCGACGCGAAGGACGAGTTTCTTAACGTCTTTGCGAAGACTTGGTAGCTGAAAACGCAAGGCTACGGCGAGAAAACCAAGAGCTACGTGATACAAACGGGTTGTTGAAAGTTGCATCGGTTTTTTTCGCATCGGAACCAGGCCCCAAACGTTAAGAAATGATCCGGTTTATCGATGAATATCGGGATCGTTTCACAATCGAGTTCATCTGTACGACGTTGAAGAATAATCGTGAAGGTGGCTTCATTACCTCACGTGGTTGCCGGCAGTCGAAAGCCCGTGGACTATGTTTTCGCGCTCTTCGCGACGCAACTCTCGTGGAGCATGTTCGTCAGGTTCACGCTGATAATTACGGCGTCTACGGCGTGAGGAAAATGTGGCGCGCTCTTCGATGTGGAGGCATTGATATCGGTCGCGAGCAGAGGGCTAGGTTGATGGGCTTGGCCGGCCTGTCAGGCAAAGGCAAAGGTGGTGCACCTGTCACCACTGGCAAGCCTCAGGGCCCAGATCTGCGGCCTGACCTCGTTAATCGTGAATTTAAAGCACCGGGTCCAGGCAAACTGTGGGTGGCTGACATTACATACGTCCGCACGCGGAAAGGATTCGTGTACACCGCGTTTGTCACCGAGGTGTACTCCCGCAAGATTGACGGGTGGGCGCTGTCAGATTCGATGCGCACGGAGGCGTTGCCGCTCCAGGCACTGAACCAAGCGATTGCGTGCGCAAAAGAAACAGCCGGACTGGTTCACCATATGGGGCACGGCTCGTAATACGTCAGCATCGTCTACAACGAGCGGCTAGCCAAGTACGGGATCACTGCGTCCACCGGGACAGTCGGTTTCTCCTATGACAATGCCCTGGCCGAGAACGTCAACGGTTCCTACAAGAATGAGCTCATTCATCGCCGACGGTGGGCAGGCGTTGCCGAGGTAGAAATTGCGACGTTTGAGTGGGTGACTTGGTGGAACGACTACAGGCTCCACCAGTCCCCGAGCTACCGCACGCCAGCCGACGTTGAATCAGAATTTGGCAAGAACAGCGCAGCTCAAGAAAAAATAGAAAACAAGGCACATGCCAAGGAACAAAACCCGAGGCACTTCATTTTGCCGTATTTGCGGTAGCGCCCCCGGTACCTACCGCCAGGTGTCCGATCGACAGAACGGAACGGTGAGCGAGCCATAACTCATCGCGCTCCCTCACTATCCGAAAAAGACCGAAAATCGGGCAGGCCATAGGTTGCTGTTTTAGGGGGTAACCGAAGACGCCTTTTTCGTTGGCTTCACGGGGGAAATGGTTATAAGGGCTACTCCTTTTGGGGCGTCTCTAAGAGTAGCCCTAATTGTGTCCTTAGCAGTGCAGATTAGATGGATTTATGCCGAAAACTAGCCCTCAAGACGACAATCTAGCCCTCAACGTGAAAGGGACTTTTTGTTGGTGCGCCAACGAAAAGTCCCTTATCTTGCGGAGGATGGGGGATTCGAACCCCCGAGGGCTTGCACCCAACCCGCTTTCCAAGCGAGCGCCATAGGCCACTAGGCGAATCCTCCTCGCATGCTACGAGGCCGTAACATGCCTGTTCATACTAGCCGATAAAGCTTGTTCGGGTGAAATTCGCCGGTGTAGCGTTCGCCATGAAATGTGTGCCCTTGGGGGAGCGAATCTCCGACCCTGCGCCCTGTCGCCCCGCTGTTCGATCGTCGTTCAGTCGTATTTGTGGTTCTCATCTCGCCCTCAGGTGCCCGTTAAGATTATTTGTGTTCACATGGGTTGTTGTGGTGGGGAAAATAGGACCTTGAGCCGATGCGCAGGATGTGAAACGACATACCGAATCTCGAGACGTCTATACAAAGTGGGTTGTGGTTTGCCAGAATGGCATTGCACGTCAATTGTTGACTTGGAAACTATTCGTTTCCTATCGGAGACCGGAAGGAGGAGCGATGACAGACAACTCAGTGGGAGTTCCTCCGCTCCTTGACCATATTGTGGTTGCGGCTCCGGACCTTGAGGCCGTGGTTGCTGACTTCGAGCGCGCGACTGGTGTCCGTCCCGTTAAGGGCGGTTCGCACGAGCGGTTCGGGACCCGTAACTATCTCATTTCCTTTGGCGGGGACGCATACATGGAGTTCGTTGGAATCGATCCCGAACTTTCCGAGCCCTCGGTGCCGCGTCCGTTCAATCTTGACGATTTGGCGGACCCGGTTGTGTCGACCTGGGTTCTGCACCCGGAGGATCCGGATGCGGCGGTGGAGTCGATTCGCGCCGCTGGCATCGATGTCGGTGATCTTTCCGCGGCTTCCCGTCTGAAGCCGGATGGGGAACTTCTTACGTGGCGCCTGACGCCACCTCTTCAGGGTGGGTTGAATGGCGTCATTCCTTTCCTCATCGACTGGGAGGACTCGGTTTCCCCTGCTCATTCGGTTGAGCCTCGAGCAACGCTCCAGTCGTTTGTTATTCACACGAATGATCCGGACGCCCTCGGAGGCTACCTGGCTGCCCTCGGCACCGGGGTAGACATGTGTTGTCGTGGCGACGAATGTCCCAGCGGCAAGTGTCAGGGCGAGCTTCCCTGTCTTGGCCTTGCCGTGAGCGGACCCGAAGGCACCTGGACGCTCTGAGCCTGTCGGCTCCGATACCTCAGGGCAGGTGCCCGACGAGGATGCAATCCGCAGTGTTTCACGGCGCTGACAGACCATTTCGCCACAGGGGCGGAACCGTATGCATCAAACCTAGAACCATTTTCTTCCCACACCCATATCTACAGGAGATGACGTGACTGATCAGGCCACAACCCAGACGATGAAGGCAGTAGTTCTTCGCGAGCACGGCGAGGTCGATACCCTCACCTATGAGACTGACTACCCGAAGCCGGTTATCGAGCCCGGCAAGGTCATCATCAAGGTCAAGGCAACTTCACTTAACTACCACGACATCTTCACCGTGCACGGCATGCCTGGGATTAAGATCCCCATGCCCGTCGTTCCTGGCCTGGATGTTGCTGGTGTTGTTGACGAGATCGGCGAGGGCGTTACCGGCGTGAATGTCGGTGACCGTGTCCTCGTTAACCCGCTCAACTCGGATTTCCACCTCATGGGTGAGGTTATGGACGGCGGACTTGCCGAGTACTCGCTCGTTGAGGCCGGTCAGATCATTCCGCTTCCCGACAACGTTTCCTTTGCCGAGGCCGCCGCCCTGCCCGTTGCTTACGGCACCGCTTACCGCATGATTGTAGGAAAGAACGCCGTCAAGGCAGGCGACAAGGTTCTTGTTCTCGGTGCTTCCGGCGGCGTGGGAACCGCATCCGTTCTTCTCGCCAAGCAGCTCGGCGCCTACGTCGTTGCGGCGGTCGGCTCGGACGAAAAGGGTCAGAAGCTCCTCGAATACGGGGCGGATGAGTACTTCAACTACCGTGAGATCGGCATCGACAAGTGGACCCGCGAGAATGTTGGTAAGCCCTCGCGTAGCTCCACCGAGACCGGCTTCGACGTGGTCGTGAATAACACGGGTGGGGACACCTGGCACCCCACCCTCAAGTCCACCAAGCTCGGTGGCACGATTCTTGTCTGCGGTGCCACCGCTGGCTTCGACCCGAAGGAAGACCTCCGCTACATCTGGTCCTTCGAGCTGAAGGTGCAGGGTTCGAACGGCTTCGCCCGCGAAGACATTGAGGCTCTGGTCAACCTCGTGGCGACCGAGGACTTCCATCCCGTTGTCGACTCGATTGTTTCCCTGGAAGAGGCCGCTGGTGCTCTGGCTCGCCTCGAGGGCCGCGGTGTAACCGGCAAGGTTGTTATTGCACCGTGGGGTGATGAGAAGTGACTCTCCCGTCGATCGCCACGATCCAGAAGGCTCTGGATAATGGCCCGTACAACCAGTGGCTGGGTGCAACTGTCACCGAGTTTACGAAGGATTCGATCACCCTTGAGCTTGAGGGCCGTGTGGAGATGACAAACTCCCAGCGCGGCGAAGTTATCCACGGCGGCGTGATTTCTGCGCTTCTGGATGTTGCGGCCTGCTTCTCGGTTATTGGAACCGCGGGCGGTAGCGCTCCAACAATTGATCTAGCGACGCACTTCTTGCGCCCCGTCACCCCTGGCAAGATCATCGTGACCGGACGCCTCATCAAGCCCGGTCGTAGCATCGCAGTTGCTGAAGCGGAGCTTCGGAACGAAGGCGGCAAGGTCGCGGCAATCACCCGTGGCACCTTTGCAACGTCTGCTGTCACACCGATCGAGGACGGTGATAGCGCCGAAGACGGCGCTGACTTGTCGGGCTCAACGATCGCCGGGCTTGAGTCCGGCAACATTGGTGATGCCTTCAACCGCTCACGCGGCGACGAGATTGCATTCGTCCAGACCGGGGAGAACCCCCGAGAAATCAGCTACACGAACTTCATCGACAACGTTTGTGCGGTGCAGGCGCGGCTCGCGAACGAGGGAATCGGGAAGGGCGACCACGTTGCCCTGATCGGCCTGAACTCCATCGAATGGCTGGAAGCATTTTTCGGGATCATGAGGGCCGGTGCCGTCGCGGTGCCGATCTCCCACAAGTTCCCGGTCTCCGTCCTGCAGTACGTTCTAGAGAACTCCGAGTCGAAACTGGTCCTCGCGGATCGCGCGGATCGCTTACCGGAGGGAAATGCTGTTCCCTTCCGTCTCCTCGATTCCTTCGCTGCCGAGGCCGGTAAGAAAGAGGAACTACCTGCCCCTGCTCCCGTCGATCCGGCGGATCCCGCGATGGTTCTCTATACCTCCGGCTCTACCGGCAAGCCGAAGGGTGTTGTGCGCTCCCACGGATCCCACCTGTGGATCATGGAGCAGGGTGAGAAAGCCTCCGACGGTGCATTCCGATCGATCCTCGTTGCGGCGCCGCTCTACCACATGAACGGGTTAGCAACGGTTCAGGGAGCCCTCGTGCACGGTGACCGCATTGTTCTTCAGCCGCAGTTTGATGCTCGCGGATTCCTGCAGGCAATCGCCGATCACGGCGTCACGAAGCTGACCGGCGTGCCCCCGATGATGGCACTCGCGCTACGAGAAAAGGACCTGATTCAGTCCCTGGACCTGTCCTCGTTGACCGAGAACTTCTTCGGATCAGCCCCGCTAACCGAAGAGCTCATTGCGGACATTGAGGCGGCATTCCCGAACGCAAAGCTAGCGATTTCGTTCGGCACGACGGAGTCGGGCCCAGTTGCCTTTTCTCCCCATCCCGACGGTCGGCCCACCCCGAAGAACTCGGTGGGCGTTGCCCACCCCGCAGTGCGCGTGCGGCTCCTCGACGCGGACGGTAGCGTTCTGGTGGATGAAGGTATGGGAGGAAAGGGCCCTGCTGGCCCTGCGATCGGTAATCTTGCCGTTGGTTCTCCCGCCGAGCTGAGTCTCTACCTGAACCGACCGGACCTTGCTCGTCCGATTGATATTGACGGCTTCTACCGCTCGGGTGATCTGTTCCGCAGGGACGAGGACGGCTTCTACTACTTCACGGGACGGGTTGATGACATGTTTGTCTCCGGCGGCGAGAACGTTCATCCCGCTGCCGTTGAGGCTGCTCTCGTTGAACACCCCGGTGTTCGTGAAGCTGCAGTGGTGCCGGTCGCTGATGAGATGAAGGGTGCCAAGCCCGTCGCGTTTGTTGTCCGACAAGACGGCACCGGGACGACCGAAGAGGAGCTTAAGGCGTGGGTGCTGGACCGCATGGAACCCTACGCTCACCCCCGCCGAGTTTTCTTCACCGACTCGTTCCCGCTCTCGGGGACGAACAAGGTGGACAAGAACGCGCTTGCGGCGCGTGCCGCGGAGCTCACCGGTGATCAAGGAGCTGATTCGTGAAGCTTGACTATCGTCGCAGGTCGGTGAGGGTCGGGCTTCCGATCATCACCGCTCTGCTCCTTCTGCTCCTGTGGGAGCTTGCAGCCATATTGGACTACATTCCGACGAGGTTCGCGGCTTCCCCAACGCAGATCATCTCCCAACTCGCCGATATGGTCTTCTCGTCGGGCGTGTGGCAATCGATCGGCGCCACGCTGTACGCGTGGGGCCAGGCCCTTCTCATCGGAATCAGCATCGGCACGACCGTGGGTATTCTTGCCGGATCGTCACGGTATATGGCGGCTTTCTTTGGGCCCATCATCGAGTTCCTGAAGCCCATTCCGTCGATCGCCATGATCCCACTTGTTATCTTGACGATGGGATCGGGGAAGCAGTCCGAGGTGTTCCTTGCCGGCTATGCCGCGGTGTTCCAGATGGTGATGGCGGGAATCTCCGCCGTGCGCATGGTGGATCCGCTAGCCCGGGACACTGCTTCTGCCTATTCGATCGGATTCTGGAGCCGCCTGCGCTACCTGATTATTCCGTCGATGCTTCCGCAACTCATGACCGGTATTCGGATTACCTCCAACACCGCCCTGATTTTCTGCATCACGGCAGAACTCATTGTCGGTATGGAGGGGCTGGGTAACTCCATCGGCAAGGCAGGCGCTGCTGGCAACATGCCGGTCATGTACGCCTACATTGTCGTTGTCGGCATCGTCGGTGTCAGTCTTAACTCGCTTCTTCTTGCCGTTCAGCGCAGGCTGCTGTCCTGGCACGAGTCCTACCGGAACGAGGCCCACTGATGAGAAAGCTGTTCCTTTTCTTCCTTTCCCTCCTCGGCCCCGCAATCGCTATTGCGATCTGGTGGATCACGTCGAGTAATTCGGGAGAGATCTACTACCCGCCGCTTCCCGACATTCTTGAGTCGGTCTGGAACTACTGGATCGTGGGGGAGGGCAGGACCGACCTGCTGTCCAGCCTGTCGAACCTTGGTGTTGGTCTCGGCATTGGCATTGTTGTCGGAATCCTCCTCGGCCTCGTCATCGGCCAGATCCCCTTCGTCCGGTACGGACTCACCCCGACCCTGGAGTTCATCAGGGCCATCCCGGCCACGGCCCTCCTGCCGTTCGCGATCGTTATCTTTGGTCTGGGCGACCAGATGAAGATCTTCATCATTGCGCTTGGCACGATGTTCCCGATCCTCCTCAACGTCATCGACGGTGTCCGTGGCATTCCGCGCGAATCGCATGACACTGCGCGAAGCTTTGGGATTACGGGATGGACGAAGCAGTGGCGGGTTGTCATTCCTGCCGTTATGCCAAGGGCCGTCGCCGGCATCACCATCGCTATCCCACTGTCCCTGATCCTCGTCGTCACGAGCGAAATGAGGGGATCAGCCGAGGGTATTGGAGCATTCCTCATTACGGCGCAGAACTCCTTCAACCAGACGGCCGTCTGGGGAGTCATCATTCTCCTGGGGCTTCTTGGCGTCATCCTTACCACCATCTTCAACATCATTGAACGCCGGCTCCTAGCCTGGGACCGCGGGCTGCACGGAAGGGACCTCTCATGACGAACAACGTCAGGCTCCGGATCGACGACATCCATAAAACCTATCCGCCGCGGAAGAGGCGCGACCCGGGAACCGAGGTTCTCAAGGGGATCAGCTTGGACGTATACGACCAGGAGTTCCTCACGATCGTCGGCCCCTCCGGCGCAGGTAAGACCACGCTCTTGCGTATCCTTGCCGGGCTCCTTGAGCCCACCTCCGGCCATATTCTCCTGGACGGCAAGGAAATCGACGGCCCACCGCGCGAAATTGCTCTGGTCTTCCAGGATTATTCCCGCTCGCTGTACCCGTGGATGAGTGTGGAGAAGAATATTGGCCTGCCGCTGAAGGCGCACGGCGTCGACTCTGCCGAAATTGCGGGCCGCGTCGAATCCTGCCTGAAGAGCGTTGGCCTAGAAGGCGTTGGCGAGAAATACCCGTGGCAGCTGTCCGGTGGCATGCAGCAGCGCGTCGCCATTGCCCGCGCCATCGCTTACCGTCCCGAGGTCATGGTCCTCGACGAACCCTTCGCTTCCGTCGACGCACAGACCCGCAACGACCTTGAAGACCTGCTTTTGCAGGTCAAGGACGAAATGAACTCCACGTTCGTTTTCGTTACCCACGACGTGGACGAATCGGTCTACCTGTCCGACCGCGTCGCCATCCTGTCGAAGACTCCCTCCCGGATTGAGCGAGTCATTGACATTAATCTCCCGAAGGAACGCAACCAGCTGGAAACCCGGGCACTGCCCCAATTCTCCGAGCTCCGCGCAGAGATCTTCGGAACCATCCGCAACCTTGTCGTGCCAACCAATTCTGGCCAGGCGCCCGAGTACACGATCTGATAGCTAAGGAACACTATGAAGAAGTTTGGAAAGTTCGCAGCCCTCGCCCTCTCGGGCCTCATGGCGCTCGCGGCCTGCGGCTCCGACGAGGGGCTTGAGGAGTCGGAGGACGGCCTGACGAAGCTCACCGTGTACCACATCACGACCCTCGATTCGACGCCCCTCTACCTTGGTATTGAGGAGGGCTTTTTCGAAGAGGAGGGCCTGGACGTTGAGGTGAAGATTGCCGAGTCTGGCTCCGCTATCATCCCGTCCGTTGTTAACGGTGAAAGCCCGATCGGCTACGCCAACGTCGTCTCCGATCTCGCGGCAATCGACCAGGGCCTCGACATTCGTTTCGTCTCCAACTGCTGCGGCGTTGGCGCCATTGATGAAGAAAGCACCTCCAGCGTTTTTGTTCTCGAAGACTCTGACATTCAGGGCCCCGAGGATCTTGCCGATACGACCATCGCCGTGAACTCCACGAAGAACCTTGGCGACGTCACCATCCCCGTTGCACTCGAGAACCAGGGAATTGACCCTTCCGGCATCGAGTACATTCCGATGAACTTCTCCGACATGTCGGCCGCTCTTGAGCGTGGCGACGTCGACGCCATCTGGATGGTTGAGCCCTTCCAGACCATTGCCCGCGACAACGGCTACCGTGCCGTCCTCTCGAACTTTGCTGAGGCCTACCCCGACTCGACCCTCGGCTACTACGTCACCTCGGCTGACTTCGCCCAAGAGAACCCGGAGATCGTCGCATCCTTCCAGCGTGCCCTGGACCGTTCGAACGAGTTCGCAACCGAGAACCACGACAGGCTCCGCGAGCTTGCCGTATCCGAGATCGGACTGACCGAAGACGTCGCCTCCCGCGTCTCCTTCGCTACGTTCGTGCCCGGCCTCGACACCGAATCCATCGAGACCTACGGCGAGGCCGCTGTCGAATTCGGCATCATCGAGGAAGAGCCCGACTACGACTCCCTCGTCATCCTCCCGCAGGAGTGACAGCTAGCGGCTCGTCGGCGTTACGGTGAGTTGCTCAATAACTGAATCAGCCGGTGCCTCAAGCACCATCCGGATCGCCCAGGCGACCGATGTGGGGGACATGGCGGTAGACGGATCGAAGACACGATCCTGCTTCTCCGCCATGTCCCTTTGCATGTCCGTATCAATTCGCCCTGGCGTTACCGTGCTGACCCGCAGCCCCTTCTCCTCAACGCGTAACACCGAGGCCGCCTTCTCCAGGGCGGCCTTTGACGTCGAATAGGGAAGCCAGCCAGGGAAGTCGAGACGTGCTGCCGTGGATCCCACGTAGATAACGGTGCCCGAAGCGTTCCTCAGGCAGGGTAGCAGCTCGCGCGTGAGGAGAATGGGGGAGAGAACATTGGTCGAATAAACGTCGTGCAGGAACCCATCGGTCACATCCTCCAGCGGTGCTGCCCCTTCAATTCCCGCACACGATACAAAGCCATCAAGACCCGGGCCAGTCAATGCGTCACGCACCGCGGGCCCAACACGTGCGGCTACACCTTCGGGATCGGCGAGATCCCCAAGAATAACCGTGGCAGAAGGGTAGCGTTCTTGGAGTGCCTGAGCACTGGCCTCGCTTCGAGCAAGCAGAATGAGGTTCCATGTTGCGGAAAGCTGGTCAGCGAGCGCCGCACCAACCCCGCGACCGGCACCGGTAAGGAAAAGAGTCTTCATAGACCAAGTATGTGGTGCCCCAACTCAACGTCAAAGGTGAAAAGTGAATGCACGGGGTGGAGAGAGAAGACTGAAGCCAACAAAATCGTTCCGGGTATGCGGCAAACTCTGGTCGCGATCTTCGACAACTCGTTTGTGCAGGACCATCCGCGTTAACGAGTGCCGGTGCTCACCGTGTGGCGCCCGGCTTTTTGCCTGGGCGGGAACTGCGCTAGACTGGATGACGGCTCCCCACGTGACGTTATCTCGTATACCGCCCCAGGGTCGGAAGGCAGCAAGGCAATGCGGGCTCTAGCGGGTGCGTGGGGAGTCCTTTATTCTCCTCGTGCTACTTTTGTGGCGACTTTATCGCCCCAATTCGCGATTCAACCCGTTTTCTTGATTCCGAAATTGTTACTTAAAAGTGATATCACTTTTACCCGCTCTCTGGTAATCTGATATCACATTAAGAGCGTGGTGGATTGGTTGACGGCTTGTCTGCTTGAACAAGAAGGGATGGGGCGATGGAGACCCAAGAAACTCAGAATGTTGATGTGAGCGAAAGGCCGGTTGGTCACGACGGGGCGCAGGTCGAGATTTCGGAGAATCCATCCTGGACGGCAGGCGCTGGCCCCGCGGCAATAGTTATCGTCCTCATCATTCTTTCTCTCGGTGGATCAATCGGAGCATTCATCGTTGGTGGGCTGGGAACTGCAACGGCCCTCATGATTACTCTCGGGGTTGTTCTCACGATCGTCTGGCTTGTACTTATGACGATGCCTCGGGTTATTAGCCCGGGACATACCCAGGTTGTGCAGTTCTTTGGTCGCTACCTTGGTACCAACCGCCGGACGGGTCTCTCGCTCGTCCCGCCTTTTACGGTGACCAAGAAGGTGACCGTGCGTGTCCGCAACTTTGAGACAGAGACAATCAAGGTGAACGACGCGAACGGCAACCCGGTCAATATCGGTGCCATTATCGTGTGGCAGGTTGCCGACACGGCGAAGGCCACCTTTGCCGTGGAAGATGTCGATGAATTCATTACCTCTCAGGCCGAGTCGGCTCTTCGGCACGTGGCAACCTCTCATCCGTACGATGGGGGGACGCAGCATAACCCCTCGCTGTCGGGATCGACCGAACTGGTCTCCACCGAGCTTGCCAACGAAGTGGCTGCCCGCGTTCACGTCGCAGGCGTAGAGATCCTCGAGGCGCGCATTGGCTCCCTGTCCTACGCTCCCGAGATCGCTCAGGCCATGTTGCAGCGTCAGCAGGCAGGCGCGATTGTTGACGCGCGGGAAACGATCGTGGACGGTGCGGTCACCATGGTGGAAAGCGCTCTCGACCAGCTCGAAGAGAAGGACATTGTGCACCTCGATCCGGAGCGCAGGGCCGCGATGGTCTCCAACCTCCTTGTCGTTCTCTGCTCGGACACGAACGTTCAGCCGATGATCAACACGGGCAGCCTCTACACGTAAAACATGGAACGCAAGAACGTCGCGCTGCGGATCGATCCTGCAGTTTACGAGGCGATTGCTAAGTGGGCGCGGGACGAGACGCGTAGCGCAAATGCTCAGATCGAAGTCATGCTTCGTGACAGCCTGAGGCGAGCCGGGAGACTGCCGAAGGATGTGGGGCAGATCCCCAAGCGTGGGCGGCCACCGCTTGCGTCACAAGACGAGTGAGGGAAACTTCCCTCCCATGAGCAGAAAATGAGGCTCCGCGGCACCGCCGCGGGGCCTTCTGCAATGTCGCATACAGATTTCCGTAGCGACCTTGGCCTCGTTAGCGTTCCTGCTGGGCAGTGTGTCGGGGTGCAACTCCGGCCGTTCGATATCTGCCGGTCCAGGGAACTAGACTGGGCCCGTGAGCACTGCACTGTATCGACGCTATCGGCCCGAGACCTTTGAAGAGGTTGTCGGTCAGGAGCATGTTACCGTTCCGCTCATGGCCGCCCTGGAAGGCGACCGAACGAACCACGCCTATCTGTTCTCCGGCCCGCGCGGCTGTGGAAAGACCACGTCGGCACGGATTCTTGCCAGGTGCCTGAACTGTGCCGAGGGCCCCACGGCCACGCCGTGTGGCGAATGTGAATCGTGCGTGGAGCTGTCCCGCAACGGCTCGGGTTCCCTTGACGTGGTGGAGATGGATGCGGCGTCTCACGGCGGTGTCGAAGATGCGAGAGACCTACGGGAACGCGCTGGTTTTGCGCCGCTTCGCGACCGCTACAAGGTCTTCATTATTGACGAGGCCCACATGGTCTCGCCCCAGGGCTTTAACGCTCTCCTCAAGCTTGTTGAAGAGCCCCCGCCGCACGTTAAGTTTATTTTCGCAACGACGGAGCCCGAAAAGGTTATTGGGACCATCCGATCCCGAACCCACCACTACCCGTTCCGGCTGGTGCCGCCCGGGATCCTCGAAGACTACATGGCCGACATGTGCCGTCAAGAGAACGTCGAGATCGCAGAGGGCGTCCTCCCACTTGTTGTGCGTGCAGGAACCGGCTCGGTCCGTGACAGTCTCTCCGTCCTTGATCAGCTCATCGGCGGCGCCGGGGAGGACGGCGTGAGCTACCAGACTGCCGTGTCCCTCCTCGGGTACACGGACGGTGCCCTCCTGGATGCGGCGGTCGATGCGATTGCCAGCGTGGATGGGGGAGCGCTCTTCACGGCAGCTGCCAACGTTGTCGAATCGGGCCTCGACCCGAGGCGATTCGTCGAAGACCTCCTTGAACGGCTCCGCGATCTCGTGGTCATTTCCCTTGCGGGTGAGTCCGCGAAAGCCGTTCTTGCGGCGGTCCCCGAGGACCAGCTTGACCGAATGAAGCACCAGGCCGATCAGCTCGGCGCTGGCAGGGCCTCCCGCTGTGCGGATCTGACGAACACGGCTCTGTCGGAAATGATGGGAGCAACCTCCCCGCGTCTTCAGCTTGAGCTACTCTGTGCGCGCCTCCTCCTTGCGTCCTCGACGGTTCAAACATCAGGGGGAGCCCCCGCACCGGTCGCCAGTGTTGAGGATGCTCGAGCGGCCGCGCGAGCCCTCGCCAAGAAGGGCGACAAGAAGCCGGCCGGCGAACCCAAGCCCGCCGCGGCACAGGCGGCGCCGGCGCAACAGGATCCGGCACCCGCCAAGCCCGCGGCGCGTCCCGCGCAGGAGGAGCAGGCTCCGCCAGTTAACCCGCCCGCGACGTCTGCTCCAACGCGCCTCGTTCCGGAGCCCGCCGCACAGGAGCCGGTTGTGCCCAAGGCGCCACCGGTGGATCCTCCCGCTGGTCTCGTACCACGGCCTGCGCAGCAGACCACCAATGCGTCTGCTTCGGCGGAAAAGCCAGCTCCAGCTACTCAGCCGGACCTCTCGGATGAGGAGAAGCTCGCCAAGCTTCGTGGTCTCTGGCGTGATGCCATGGCGGACAGGCGTGTTCCGCCCGGAACCTCGAACTTTATTCGGGATGCCAAGGGCAAAACCTCTGTCGTGGATGGCGACCTTCATTTCGACTTCCCGACCCAGGAAGTTGCCAATCAATTTATTGATGAAGGGCGTTCGGGCGGCTTGGAAACCGTGTTCTCCGATATGCTCAAGAAGCAACTGACGGTCCACGTCGGAGTGATCGGTGTTCCAAAAGAGACTGTCCGAGAGTCCTCTGACGATACGGAGGGTGACTCACGTGAGCGGGTAGTGACATCGACTACCGCTCCTACGGATCACTCTGCCCAGAGCCGTTTCGATGACGGGCAGTCCGGCGCACCCACTTCCGCCCCATCGCCTTCACCAGCTTCAAACGACCCAGATTCCGACGGTGGGGCTCACGGTTCAAACGATTCCGCGGAGATTGCCTCGCCGGTCGCACCGGCGCCACAGCCCACGGCTGTGACTCCGGGTGGTTCTGGGCCGGCCAATACTTCGGCGTCTGCGGACACTGGGGGGCGCGACTCCTCCCAGCGGGAGCGGCCCATGTCGGCAATCGAGCGGGCACGCGCCCGCAGTGCAGAAAGCCGGGGGAGTGCCCCCAGTCCAGCTGACGCGAGGAATGTGCCCCCGGATGACTGGGGTTATCCGGAGCCCACACCCCCGGACGATGACGAATACGGAGAGATTCCCGCGGGTCTGCCGAGCGACCTTCCAGACATTGTCATGGAAGATTTCCCGGCCCCGCCCCCCGCGGACATGCCTTCCTTCCCGGCTCCGCCCCCGCGGAATGCCCCATCAACCGGCGGTCCGGCCTTCGGTGCGTCCAGCGGAGGTAGTTTCTCGAAGCTTGCGGAGAACCGCGGTACTGTCGTGCCCGAAGAGGAAAAGCTAGATGTCGAGCATGAAGAGGAGCTCGTATCGGATGATGATCCGCTGGCCCTCGAGGCCGAAGGAATTGGGCTACAGGTTGTTATCGAGATGTTCGGTGGCAAGGTGATTGAAGAAGTGGAGGAGGATCGCGATGTTTGAGTGGGAGATCGGATACGCCCCTGACCTTGAAGAGGCGATGGATCAACACCGCAGGCGAATCGAAGCCGCGCACGAAGACCTTATGCGCGGAGTCGTCGATGCTGAAAACCTCGACTGCTTCCTCGTGCTCTTGAGAGAGCAGACTCTGGGAACCGGCGAGTTTTCTGATGAAACTGGCTGGGAGGAACTCTAGTGGCCGGAGTTTATGACGGCGCGGTCCAGGACCTTATCGATGAGCTGGGACGCCTCCCCGGTATCGGACCGAAGAGCGCGCAACGCATTGCTTTCCACCTGCTGTCCTCCGAAGAGGCAGATGTCCAAGCACTCATTGACGCCATGACGGCCGTGAAGTCAAAGGTTCGGTTCTGCGATATTTGCGGCAACGTGACCGAACAGGAGCAGTGTCGGATCTGCTCTGACCCGCGTCGCGTCGATACGGTGATCTGCGTTGTGGAAGAACCGAAGGACATCGTTGCCATTGAACGGACACGAGAGTACCGCGGCAGGTACCACGTGCTCGGAGGAGCCATCAATCCCATCGAGGGCGTGGGCCCCGACGATCTGCGTATCCGGCAACTGTTCACCAGACTTGCTGACGGCAAGGTGCAAGAGATCATTATTGCGACCGACCCGAACATCGAGGGTGAGGCCACCGCTTCCTATCTGATCCGTTCTCTCGCCCCCATGGGAGTCAACGTCTCCCGTCTGGCCTCCGGCCTTCCGGTAGGCGGCGACCTTGAGTATGCTGACGAAATCACACTCTCTCGAGCCTTCGAGGGACGCACAATGGTGCATAGGACTTCTGCCGACCCGAACGGCACGAAGGAGACCTAATATTGCACTCATCACCATCCAATTAATGAGAAATGTGGGATGGACTCTAGGAGTGTTCGGCAAATGGTCGGACAATGGGAGCCACCCAATCAGACGGAGTAGACATCGTGAGCCTTGTAGTCCAGAAGTACGGCGGATCGTCGGTATCGGATGCTGACGCGCTGAAGCGCGTCGCAAAGCGCATTATCGACACAAAAAAGGCCGGCAACGATGTCGTCGTTGTCGTCTCCGCCATGGGCGACACGACCGATGAACTTCTCGACCTCGCTGCACAGATCACGTCCAAGCCGCCCGCTCGGGAAATGGATATTCTCCTCACCGCAGGCGAGCGCGTCTCCATGTCGCTGCTTGCGATGGCGGTTGATGAACTGGGTGTTCCCGCGCACGCCTACACGGGCCAGCAGGCAGGGCTCCGTACCGACAACCAGTACGGCAAGGCCTCGATCGTCGGTATTGTTCCGGAACGAATCGCCCGTGATGTGAAGGACGGATCCGTTGCCATCATCGCCGGATTCCAGGGCGTCAACGAACTGAACGACGTCACGACCCTCGGTCGCGGCGGGTCTGACACGACCGCTGTTGCGCTTGCGGCGGCCATGCATGCCGATGTTTGCGAGATCTACACGGATGTCGACGGCCTCTACTCGGCCGATCCTCGGATCGTGCCGTCCGCGCACCGAGTGCAGTCCCTCGACTACGAGGAAACCCTTGAATTAGCTGGGCAGGGAGCGAAGATCCTGCATCTGCGGGCGGTGGAGTTTGCACGCAAGTACAACGTGCCGCTCCACGTGCGCTCCTCATTCTCCGAACTGGAAGGAACCTGGATCATGAACAAGGACGAACGGGACATGGAGTCCCCCATCATCACCGGAATCGCCCACGACCGTTCGCAGTCGAAGCTGTCGATTCTCGGTGTGCCGGACGTCCCCGGTAAGGCCGCGAAGGTCTTCGGGAAGGTTGCCGAGGTTGGCGCCAACATCGACATGATCGTCCAGAACGTGGCAGCGTCGGATCCCGGTAAAACCGATATTTCCTTCACGCTGCCGAGCGATAGCGCAGCCGTTGCTCTGAAGGCCATCGAAGAGATGAAGGACGAGCTTCAGTACCGTGAGGTGACCTACAACGAGAAGGTCGGCAAGCTCTCCCTGATCGGAGCCGGCATGCGCTCCCACCCGGGCGTTTCCGCGAAGCTGTTCGGTGCGCTCGCGAATACGGGGATCAACATCGACATGATTTCGACGTCGGAGATTCGTATTTCTGTTGTCGTACACATTGACCAATTGGATGAAGCGGTCCGTGCAGTCCACACGGCATTCGACCTCGATGCCGAAGACACTCAGGCCGTGGTTTACGGAGGGACAGGACGATGAGCATCACTCTCGCAGTAGTAGGGGCAACCGGACAGGTTGGACAGGTCATGCGTGACCTTCTCGAACAGCGTGGCACGAAGGCAGATAAGATCCGTTTCTTTGCCTCGTCCCGTTCCGCCGGAACCGAGCTCGAGTTCCGCGGCGAAAAGATTGTTGTCGAGGACGTTGCAACGGCCGATTACTCCGGCATTGATATTGCAATCTTCTCCGCGGGTGGCGGCACCTCCAAGGAATATGCCCCCAAGTTCGCGGCAGCTGGCGCGGTCGTCGTGGATAACAGCTCGGCATGGCGTAAGGACCCCGAGGTTCCCCTCGTCGTCTCCGAAGTGAACCCCGATGCGATCACGAACCGCCCGAAGGGCATTATCGCGAACCCGAACTGCACGACCATGGCAGCTATGCCGGTCCTGAAGCCCCTCCACGAGGAAGCTGGACTGGCCCGTCTCATCGTGTCCTCGTACCAGGCAGTCTCCGGATCCGGCCTTGCCGGGGTCTCGGAGCTCACCGACCAGGTGCAGGCAGGTGCGCAACAGGACCTTACGCAGCTTGTCACAGACGGCTCCGCAGTCGATCTGCCCGAACCGAACACCTACGTAGCTCCGATCGCCTTCAACGTTGTTGCCTTCGCTGGCGGCCTTGTTGATGATGGCAGTAACGAGACCGATGAAGAGCAGAAGCTCCGGTTCGAGTCCCGCAAGATCCTGAACGTCCCGGAGCTCGCAGTCTCCGGCACGTGCGTCCGCGTACCCGTCTACTCGGGCCACGGCCTAGCCATCAACGCCGAGTTCGATCGCGAGATCGACGTGGAGAAGGCCACGAAGCTTCTCGAGGCAGCCCCCGGGGTCGAAGTTGTTGATGTCCCGAACCCGCTCCAGGCCGCAGGTCAGGACCCGTCGTTCGTTGGCCGTATCCGAGCCGACCAGTCCGTTCCCGGCGGCAAGGGCCTCGCCATGTTCGTCGTTGGCGACAACCTCCGCAAGGGTGCCGCCCTCAACGCAATCCAGATTGCCGAACTCCTCATCGAGGAGCTGGACGCCTAGTTCCGATCATCACGGAGATTCCTTCACCGGATCGTCTAAAACCTGAAAACCTTGGTGGGGCGTAGTTTCAAACTGCGCCCCACCAAGCGTGAATACGATGAATTGGTTCGCGCATGGAAGATCCGCGGATGAGAATGACCCTCCTCAGGTGGCGGGGACCTGCGCTCGGTAGCAGCCGCGGGAAAGCAAGCCGGTTCGGTATTGCCTAGTCGCCACCCGAGTTGAGGAGTGCCCGCTCGTCGGGTCTGTGAATGAGGATCTGTTCGATGTAGGAGCGGGTGGAGTAGGCCATGGAAACGTCATGCCCGGCCTTTTCCGACATGTACCAGCGGTGTTCGAGAAGTTCGTGGTAGAGCTCGGCGGGCTGGAGACGGCCCCGGAGGTGGACGGGGATGGCGCTGACCGATGGTTCGAAGATGTTCAGCATCCACGACTGAGCAACGGTGCGTAGGGGTTCGTCGGTTAGGCCAGAATGGGCCCGGTAGGATTCGATGTCATTGAGGAGCCTGCGCGCCTGGTTCTCTTCCACGTCGAGGCCGGTGAGCCGCATGATTTGTCGGTGATAGTGGCCAGCATCGACAACAACGGGTTGGATCGACACCGAGGTGCCCGCGCTATCAGTTGTCATGGCAAACTCGCCGACGTCAAAACCGAGTGAGTTGAGCCGGTTGATCCTGTCATCCATCCGCCAACGCTCGTTCGTCGCAAAGGAATCGACCCTGGTGAGCTCGCCCCACAGGGTCGTATAGCGCTCTTCGAGTCGGTCGCCAAGGGCAATGACGTTAACATCTGCGTCCAGCATTTCGCCTGACTGGAGATCCATGAGCTCGCCAATGATATTTGTGCGGGCCACGTCGATATCGTAGGTCCGTTTTCCGTTCGACAATTTCTCGTATAGTTCGCCCGTTTCGGCATCGACCAGGTAGGCGGCGAACGCACCGGCATCCCTGCGGAACAGGGTGTTAGACAGTGACACGTCGCCCCAGTAGAAGCCGAGCAGGTGCAGGCGGACAAGAAGGATCGACAGGGCGTCGATCAGTCGGTCAGCCGTCTCGGGCTTGAGCCACTGCCCGAACAGTGCCCGGTAGGGCAACGAGTACGGCAGATGTTCGGTGATGAGAGCTGCCTGTAGGGGGCTCCCGTCAGCGCTTACCCGGCCGGTGACGACCGCCAGGGGCGTGACCGCGGGAGCGTCGATCTTGCCAAGGTCCCGCAGCATGTCGTACTCGCGGTGAGCGATGGAATCGGAGATTTCCTTGATGGCGATAACGCGGCCCTCGAGGTGCGCGAATTGCACGACATGCCTCGAGATGCCCCGAGGTAGGGCCGCGATCGTCTCCTCCGGCCAGTTCTCCAAAGGTAGGTGCCACGGAAGATCGAACAGTGCGGGTTCGGGATATGCGGCAGTGATTTGGAGGGAAACTGACACGGAGGCCTTTCTGGGCGTAAGGCGCCCACCTGGTGAACTAACGCCGGTTCAGGGCGTTGCCGGTTGACTGGCTGAAGAAGTAGCCGGTGCCCGGCTTTAGCTGGGCGTGGATGACCTCGTCTGCTTCGGGGACAGACGCGGGAGGGATGCGGATAACAACCTGGTCGGACCCATCGCCGGAACCGAATTTGTCGACCTCTGACTCGTGTCCAAGGACGTTACCGTAAATGTAGGCATCGGAGCCGAGTTCCTCGACAAGGGTGACCTTGACGGGGATTGTGTACTCGGCGCCGGCTTCGGCACGTTCGAGGTTCTCGGGACGGAAACCGACGATGATGCGGTTGTCATCTTCCGGGCTGATTGAAGACTGCACATCGGCGGGAAGCGGAACACGAGCCTCGCCGTAGATGGCGTGGTCACCATCGATACGCCAGGAACCGATGTTCATCGCGGGGGAGCCGATGAAGCCGGCGACGAAGCGGTTGGCGGGGGAGTCGTACATTTCGCGCGGGGTGCCAACCTGCTGGAGGAGGCCGTCCTTGAGGACCGCGATCCGGTCACCCATGGTCAGGGCCTCGGTCTGGTCGTGCGTGACGTAGACGGTGGTGATGCCGAGGCGGCGCTGGAGCGACGCAATCTGGGTGCGGGTCTGGACGCGGAGCTTCGCATCGAGGTTCGACAGCGGCTCATCCATAAGGAACACCTGGGGCTGACGAACAATTGCACGGCCCATCGCGACGCGCTGACGCTGGCCACCGGAAAGTGCCTTCGGCTTGCGCTCGAGGTACTCCTCAAGGTCAAGAATCTTTGCGGCCTCCAGGACGCGCTCGTTGATCTCTTCCTTTGGGGTGCCCGCGATCTTCAGGGCAAAGCCCATGTTCTGGGCCACTGTCATGTGGGGGTAGAGGGCGTAGTTCTGGAACACCATTGCGATGTCCCTGTCCTTCGGGGTGACGTCTGTGACGTCCTTATCACCAATGAAGATGCGTCCCTGATCGACTTCTTCAAGACCGGCAAGCATGCGGAGTGACGTTGACTTTCCACATCCCGAGGGTCCAACGAGAACGAGAAACTCGCCGTCCTCAATTTCTAGGTTGAGCGAATCAACCGCCGGCTTATCTGAGCCGGGGTAAACGCGCGTGGCGTTGCTAAAGGTTACAGTGGCCATGAGAGGTCCCTTCACCGGCAGGTACGTGCCGGACGATCCGATGTGAAGGTGCCGGTACCGGGTGTCGGCACTGACACGGCCACTTAAAGAATGGAGAGGAACACCGCTGTTCCTCGGGCTTCTCCAGCGACCTCCTTAATAGTGCCGGTTTTGTCACCAACATTTCAAGTGAGAACTCCCCATCCGTGTCAGTGCTCATAGGAGAATCTCAGGTACCGTAGAAGACGTGCAGGAGCGCAGTGAAATTGGCGGCTACCAGCTGGTTGAGAAAATCGGCTTCGGTGGCATGTCGACCGTGTATGAGGCGCTTGACGGTGGCGGCGATCGTGTCGCTCTCAAGCTTCTCCACCCGTCGATCGCAGCCGACCCCAACGCAAGGGACCGGTTGCGCCGCGAAGTGCGCACGCTACGGCAGGTAACCGGGCCCTACGTTGCCCAGGTCATCGATGCTGAAACGGAAGACGACGAGGCCTTTATCGTCACCGAGCTCATCGACGGCCCCACCCTGTCCGTGGATGTTTCCGAAAACGGCGTATTCGTCGGTAAGGACCTTGCCGACCTGGCAAAAGAGCTAGCCGAGGCCCTGTCCGCTATTCACAGCAAGGGAGTTCTCCACAGGGATCTCAAGCCGTCGAACGTTATGATGAGCCAACGCGGCCCTGTCCTCATTGACTTCGGTATCGCCCAGATCGCTGAGGAATCACGCCTGACAGCGACCGGCCTGATCGCTCACACGCCGGGCTATGCGGCTCCCGAAGTTCTGAACGGGGATGACCCCATGACCGCAGCCGACTGGTGGTCGTGGGCCGCGACGCTTGCCTACGCCGCAACGGGGCACGCCCCGTTTGGCACGGGGCATAGCCCCAAGGTGACGAGGAAGGTCCTGACGGGCGAATGCGACCTGTCGGGAGCCGATCCGGTCGTCGCCTACGCGCTTGAGGCCGCTCTCAACTGTCGGCCCGATCGGCGTCCCGACCCCGTTCAGGTCATCGGAATGCTGGACGGCACGATCGAGGTCGACGAAGATGATCTCGCGCTCGGCCCCACCCATGCAGACCACATGTCGCTGGGATACACCCAGGATACGAGGGCGCTCGATGCTCTTGATGCGATTGAGGAAACGGAGCATTCAGCCGGTCCCGGGTCTGCGCCCCCACCCTACTTCCCGCCACAGGCGGGGCAGGCCCCCGTGCACCAGCCTGCGAACCCGCCGAGCGGACAGTTCCTGCCAAATCAGCAAGTCTCCCAGCAGCCCGTTAGCCATCACCGGGCACCGCAGCAACTGAACCACCAGGCCGGACAGCAGCTCCACCAAACAAACCCGTACGACCACGAGGGATCGGCCGTGTTCCATCCGCGCCAGGACTTCGCCGTCGTTGCCCACGCCCGGTTTGATCCGCGGTTCACGAGCAACCCGGCACCAATACCGGACTGGCTACGTCCTGCCCCGCGCCGGCCCTGGATCACCATCATGCTGTGGCTCGTGTTTACCGCATGGGCGGGAGTTCTACCCAGCTACTCGATTGCCCTGTTCGTGGCGTACTCGCTCGTCACGTCGATTGTCGGAGTGGCCCGCGACGGTCTAATCCGTGCTCGTCTCGAACGAGGCGGTCGATATCGGACCGAGTCGATGACCATCATTGGCAGGCTGCCGCTGTCGATCTTCGGCGGCATTGCCCGCACCGTCGCCTCTGTTGGTTCCGGCGTCGTCATCGGCGGTGGGCTTGCCTGGATGTGTCATGGACTGTTCGGTACCGCCGAGATCGTGTGCACCGCGGGCGGTGCCCTGATTGGTAGCTGGATTGCCTGGATTTATCCGACGAGCGGACCGTCGCGGGAAACCACCCGTCACCTGTTCGCCACCATCGCACCTTCGGCGGGATACCGCCTGTTCTGGGGCGTGCTCGCCCTAGCCCTCCTGTCGCTGGCCCTGTCGGTCTATTCCGGTGGCGCAGATCCTGACTGGAGCCCGTTCTCAACACCTTTCATCTTCAACTAGACTGTTTTCTATGACCGCGCGTAACCGACTCGTCATCGCCGCAGTGCCCGCACTTGCGGCGATTCTGACGTCCGTTGGTGCGCGGTGCACCGATGCGGTCCACCCCTATCTTTCGGCGATCGGAATCGTCCACGAGGACGCCGGTTGCACGAGCGGCACTGCCCTTGGCCCGAGCACCTTCCAGGTTGTTGGCCTGCTCGCCATGGTCCTTCTCGGAGTTGTCGCCAATTCGGTTGCGGTCCGAGAAGCCGCCACCGCTTTCATTGCGCACCTTGTTCCCACCGTGCCGCGGTGGAGGACCTCGGACCCGGTCCCGGTCATGGCCGGATACGTTCGACAGAGCACGTGGGGAGTTTCCCGGGCTGTTGGATCACGCGACCCTCCCGGGTGCTAGCGAGAAACCCAGCCCCAATCTTTCATTTCAGTACGAAGGAACCCCCACATCATGGCTAATCAGCAGACAAAGGCGGAGCGCCGCGAAGCAGCCCGCGAAAAGGCCCGCAAGCTCCAGGAGCTCGAGGAAAAGCGCGCGAAGCGCAACAAGCTCATCACCATCATCGTTATCGTCGTCGCAATCGCTCTCGTTGGCGTCGCAATCTGGTCGATCGTTGCCAACGGTAGCGATGACGAAGAAGACGCGATGCGTCAGGAGTACGATCCGGTTGCAGTCCAGGTTGAGCCCGTCACCATCGAAGGTGCAGACGTCCCGACCGGCTTCTCGGTGCTCGGTGAAGACGCCGAGCACTCGGAAGACGCACAGCGAGTCGAGATTTACTTCGACTACATGTGCATCCACTGCAACAACCTTGAGCAGTGGAACGGCGGCGATCTCAACGAAATTACCGCTCAAGGTGACGCCGAGATCTTCTACTACCCCGTTGCGATCTTGAACAACGACATCTCCGCCTACGGTGCGGCAACGTTCCAGTACATTGCTGAGAACTCGCCCGAGCACTTGATGGCGTACCACAAGAATCTCTTCGACATCACCGATGCCTACCTCTACAACCGCGAGGCCGTCCGCCCCGACTGGGACAGCGTGAAGCAGGCGGCACGTGACGCAGGCGTTCCCGACGACATGGTGGACTCCCTCGAATCCGAGGTCGACCTCGAATGGGTCAACGCGGCCAACCAGCAGTTTAGCGCCAACGGCTTCACCGGTACCCCGACCGTTCTCCTGAACGGAGAGGTCAACTACGAGTATGCGGAGAACGACTTCCCCGCCATGCTCGGCCTGGCAGAACCCGAGGCTGACACGGAGGAATAAGAATCACAGTTCGCGGGTTGGCTTTGCCAGCGACAGATCTGGCAGAATTGACCCGCGCCACGCCACCTTAGCTCAGCTGGTAGAGCACCCGCCTTGTAAGCGGACGGTCGTCGGTTCGAATCCGACAGGTGGCTCAGCAAAGCCCCGGCATTCGTCACAAGCGAGATCGGGGCTTTGTGCTGTCTTCGCACCCGGACAACGTTGTCTGAAGCCGACTCCGTGCCTTGCCGGCTCCACTGATGAATATCTAGCAAACGCTTCCGCAAAGAAACTGCAACACCGAGACCCCGGCGTCGGATCTGACACTGAGAGCTTCGTTGACGTCGATGTGCCACGCGATAGTCTCTTACGATATGTGATCGTAAACACGGGGGTTTAGATAGAGTATTGATAAGCATTTGCAGTTATTCGCGCTAACCGCATGTTAATGACTGAGTGTCCAATTTGGAGAACTGAGATGCGGCCGAATTTGGGCTTGAGTGTGTCCGCCGCGATTGGCTTTATCGGAACCTAGCGATAAATTCTGTGAATTCGCTTTATTTATTAGGGGAAAACCCGTACATTTAATTTGTTAGTACCAAAAGTATTCGTATTTGATCCGTGATGCGGGCTCGTGAGCAGGCGGAATCGGATATGTGGGAGTGGAGGAACCGTGGATCCGGATTTCCCTTTGTGGCTACGTGCCACGCACCTTATTAACTTTGTTCTTATCGGCATTCTGCTGCGAAGCGGCTGGGAGATGCTGTCCTCGTTGCCGCGCCTGTGGTGGAGTAACGACAGTGCGCCCGGCAAGGAGTGGCTACGCTTTACCAAGCGCAAGCTTCCCAAGGAGGAGGGCGTCTACACCTCGCTCATGGACGAGCGAAGCCTGTCACCGTTGATCGGCTTGCCCGGACGCAAAAACATTGGCCTCGGACGTCACTGGCACGGCCTGGGCACCACGCTGTGGATGCTTAATGGCATCGTTTACGTGGTGCTCCTGTTCGGCACGGGCTTGTGGCGCAGGATCATCCCCACCTCGTGGGACATCTTCCCGCAGGCTTGGGACTCGCTTGTCATGTACCTGGGCTTCACGAAGCCGTCGGTCGAGCACTTCCAGCCGTATGACGCTCTGCAGATGCTGGGCTATACGTTTATCATCTTCGTTGTTGCCCCGCTCATGATTCTCACGGGTCTTGCCATGGCTCCGGCAATCCGAAACCGTTTCCCTCGGTACGTGAAGTTCTGGGGCGGTCATCAGGGTGCGCGCTCGATCCACTTCATTCTCATGGTCATCATGACCCTGTTTATCGTCATGCACGTGAGCCTCGTCTTTATCGTTCACGCCGAATACAACCTGCCGCGAATGATCTTCGGAGCGAACGATCCGGAGCGGTATGCGCAGGCGTTTACGATTGCGCTCGCCACGATTACTATCGTGATCTTCTTCTGGATCTTCCTGTCCTACTGGTCGCTCGCGGATCGTCCGAGGGCGCAGCGGTTCCTCGTGAAGGTTACCGAGCCAGCTCGTAAGATCGGTCTGGGCTGGATGAAGCCGACGGTGGAGGATGCCAAGGCCCTCGGCGAGGACGACGTGTCTGAGTTCCACTGGACTAACGGGCTGCCTCCGACCGAGGACGAATCTCCGGAGTGGCTGGAAGCAAAGGCCAACAACTGGGAGAGTTGGCGACTGCACGTTGGTGGGGGTGCTGACGGCGAGAGCCTCGACCTCAGCCTCGATGACCTAAAGCAGCTACCCAAGGTCGAATACTATGCAACCCACACGTGCATGCAGGGATGGTCTGGTACTTCCCTCTGGGGCGGCGCACGGCTCACGGACGTTCTCGATCTTCTGGGCCCCAGGCCCCAAGGCGCCAACTACGTCATGGTTGAGTCGTACGGCCTCGCGCAGGAAATGATCGATCACCGCCCGCGCGAACCGTTCTATTCGGTGCTGGATCTGGACACGATCGAGGAGCAGGGCGTGATCCTTGCGTACGAACGTAACTCCAAGCCGCTCGAGGTTCACCTGGGTGCCCCGGTTCGCCTCCGTGCGGAATCCAATCATGGTTATAAGATGGTCAAGTGGGTGAAGTCGGTCCAGTGGATTGACGACTATTCCAAGTACGGGGATGGTCGAGGCGGAACCCGCGAAGATTCAGCATTGCAGGCATTCAATGGCCGCATCTAACCGCAAGGATTCCATGATTTCTACGACCTATATTCTGGATGGGGTAACGTCGGATGACGATGTCCTCGACCTCCGTCTGAAAGTAAGCTCCTACGACGCGAAGGTTGGCGGTGTCTCCTTCGAACGTCAGGAAGGCGGCCGCGCCCTCATGATTGTCAAGCACAAGGATGATGTCGTTCTCGACACCGACAACATCCGTGCGCTTGTGGCGTCGGCAGGCGACTTTACGCTTGACGGGCCAGTGGAGAATAAGGCTTAGAACAGTTCAGTGTTCACCAGGGGTGGGGCCAGCTAAAGCAGTTGGTCCCACCCCGTTCTTTCTCAAAGAATAAATTCGGGCAACAATCGTGGCTGTACCGCCCCGGGTACTGAATTGTCAGCCTCAGTCGCACAGTTTCTATCACCGCACCAAGGGGGCTCATAGGCAGCTTCGATGGCTTGCGGTTTCGTGCTGGAGACGTCCTTGGTTCATTGTCGTGGGGAGAGGTAACGCTGGCCCCGTGAACGGGTCTGGACAGAAATGAGGGGCATGCCCGCATTCGGCATGCCCCTCACAACTGGTGTGGCCCGTAACAAGAATACAGTAAATTAATGGTTTCTGGCTAGCGGTGGCGAATGTTAACGGTGGACGCTTTACCGCGGGTTTGAATCCAAGTCAGCATAAGTTGGGTATCCATGTGTAAAAGTTGGCGATTCTGTTCCGGTGTGGTGGGAGATCGCTATTAGGTACTGCTTCGGAGTGTCTTAACTCACTACATTCTGGATGTCCGAATTCTACCTAATTCGGGACCGATTACTGTCGGAGTGACCTGCGCAAATGACTGTGCCCCGGACGTGTCGATCTGGTCGACTATCCGGGGCACAGGCGAGACGATGAGAATCAGCCGGTGTTCCTCATGCCGGCGGAAATGCCGTTGATCGTGGTCAGCAGGGCCCTCTTCAGGTCCTCGCCCGCCTCGACGTCGTCGAGTTGCCGGATCCTGGTCAGGAGGTTCACCTGCATGTAGCTGATCGGGTGCAGGTACTGGTCGCGCACCTCGAGCGTACGCTTGAGCGTCGGGTTTGAATCGAGAAGCTCGTTCTCACCGGTCAGTGCGCGGATCTCTTCGAGGGTAATCTCGAACTCTTCCTTGATGAGGTGGAAGAGGTGCCAGAGCCGCTCGGGGGCGAGCGAACGGACGTAGTGCTGGGCGATGCCCAGGTCGGTCTTCTTCGTCGTCATCTCCACGTTGGAGATCACGGCACGGAAGAAGTGCCACGTCTGGTACATCTCCTTGAGAGCATCCTCCTGGCCCGCTTCGCGGGCCGCCCGGAGGGCGGTTCCCACGCCGAACCAGCCGGGGACAATCTGGCGGGACTGCGTCCATCCAAACACCCAGGGGATGGCTCGCAGTCCATCAAGGCCCTTGTCGGCCGTTGTGCGCTTGGAGGGACGGGAGCCGATGTTGAGCATGCCGAGCTGCTCAACCGGGGTGGTGGTCACGAAGTACTCGGGAAGGTCCGGGTCGTCGATTAGCTGGCGGTAACGACCAAATGCTGCCTCGGAAATCAGGTCCATGAGCTTATCGCGCTCGACCTGCACCTGGGCTGTTGCGCGGGCAACCCGGTGCAGGCTGGAGCCCTCGAGGACTGCGGCAACGGTGAGTTCCAGGTTTTCCCTGGCAAGTTCGGGATGTAGGTACTTGTCGGAGATAACTTCGCCCTGCTCGGTGAACTTGATAGCACCATCAAGGACACCGTACGGCTGCGAGAGGATCGACTCGTAGGTGGGGCCGCCTCCGCGGCCAACGGAACCGCCGCGGCCGTGGAAGAGGCGGAGGGTGATGCCGTGACGGGCACAGACGTCGCGGAGGCGACGCTGGGCCTGGTGGATCTCCCACTGGGATGTGAGAACGCCCGAGTCCTTGTTCGAATCGGAATACCCGAGCATGACTTCCTGGATATTCCCCCTCATCCGAACTATTTCGCGGTACGTGGGATCGGAGAACAGGGTTTCGAGGATGTCGTCCGCCATCCGCAGCTCCCGGACCTCTTCGAGGAGGGGAACAAAGCCGATGTCGGCACGGCCCGAGGTTGCACCGTTCGGGGTTTCGATCAGCCCAGCTTCGCGTGCAATAACTGCGGCGGCGAGGATGTCGTGAGCGCCGTGAGTCATGGAGACAATGTAGGTTTCCGCAACAGCCCGGCCATAGATTCGCTGAGCCTTCGCGATTTCCGCGAACGTCTCGTAGGTGTTCTGGGCGGAGTCGGTGATCTCCAGCGTGCCGTTGTGCAGGCCGGGGCCAGCGATCGGGCGCTTGGAGGCAAGCTCGCGGGAGAGAAGAGCGGTGCGCTGCTCGTCATCCATCTCGTTATAGGGGATCTCGGTATCGCCGAGGCGGTCGAAGAGCTGTTCGAGGAGCTCGTGATGCTTGGCGGAGTGCTCGCGCACGTCAATGGCGGCCAGGGTCAGACCCATTCCCGCAAGAGTGCGGCTGAGTTCCCCGGCAAGGCCGTTGATGACGAGGTCGGAGCCGGTGCGCTCCAGAGCGCCGAGCAGGATGTCGAGATCCTCGCGGATTTCACCTGTGTTGGCATAGTCGTGGCCCGGCTCGTGGGATGTGCCCTCGTTGATCCGGTCGCGAGTGTTGAGGTACTTACCCTTCATGAGTTCGATCTTGAGGCGGAACGGCTCGTCCCGGAACAGGTCGACAACGAACTCCGGGAACTTTGGAAGCGCCTTGAGGTCCGCTTCGATGGATGCCTGAAGCTGCTCGTCGGCCGGGGTGAGATTCGTCGAAACGGAGAGGACCTGGGATCCGGTGTCGAGCTTCTCGAGAGCGACCTCGATGGCCTCATTTGCCTGCATGCGCAGGATCTCGGCCGTGACCTCGGGGGTGACGAAGGGGTTGCCGTCGCGGTCGCCGCCGATCCACGAGAACAGCTTGAGGGGTTCGACGTTCTGCTTGACGTCAACGCCAGCGGCCTCGACCTCGGCGGCGAGAAGAGCTACCGTGCCGGGGAGGGCGTCCGTGTAAAGGGTCTTGAGGTAGTAGAGGAGGTTACGGGCCTCATCGACGGGGGAGGGGGCCGTGTGCCTCAGTTCGTCCGTCTGCCACAGGAGTTCGATGACCTCTGCAAGGTCACGATCTTGGCGGCGGCGTGCCGCCGTGCCCTCTTCGGTGTCCTGCGAGAGAACGTGGAAGAGCCTGCGGAGCTTCGAGAGCACGGCGCGGCGGGAGGCCTCGGTTGGGTGGGCTGTGAACACGAGCCTAATGTCGAGAGCGTTCGCAATCCGGTCCAGCTCCTCGGTGCCAAGGGAGTCGGTGATTCGCGTGACTGCGCGCGCGATCCACTCTTCGGACTCGGGACGCAGTTTGCGGGCGCGGGAACGCTGATTCTGCTCTGCCGTGTTGGCGAGCTGGAAGTACAGGGTGAATGCTCGAACGAGATCCGTCACGCGCTCCATGGGGAGGTCGCGAAGCTCCTCTTCCATTTGAGTAAAGACCTCGAGGCGATTATCGGACTGCTGGGCTTCCTTTGCGAGCCGACGAATTCGCTCGACCTGCTCGAGGAGGTCGTCCCCCTTCTGAGCGGCGAGGATCTCGCCAAGCATGGTTGCGAGGCGTCGGACGTCGGCCCGTAGCGCGGCATCCGTCTCGCTCCGGGTATCACGATCAATGTTCTCTGACACGTGTTCTCCTCTGTTGGACCATCGCAACCTTAAAACACTTTTCCTTCCTGAGGGTTACCTGTCCAACCGTGTGATAGGACATACGTCCCATTGACCCATACCCCTGAGGGGTATAAATTAGACAGTGCAATACCCACCGGGGGTATCTAATCGAAAGGTTTATCATGACGACCACCGAATTTGATGTTACGGGAATGACCTGCGGCCACTGCGAGGCCAGCGTTCGTGAAGAAGTCACCGAAATTGCTGGTGTTGACAGTGTCGAGGTGTCGCACGAGACCGGCAAGCTCGTTGTTAACGCATCTGCTCCCGTCTCCGATTCCGACGTTATTGCAGCTGTCGACGAGGCCGGCTACAAGGCCGTCCGCGCCTAACCTAGATTCAATTATTTGCCGATTTAGCTTCCTTTCCGCTCATAGATAAAGAGGTACGTATGTCAACTCCGACAATCGCCACCGATTCGATTGAACTCGAGGTCGGCGGCATGACGTGCGCGTCATGCGCCAACAGGGTGGAAAGGAAGCTGAACAAGCTCGACGGTGTTTCGGCAACCGTCAACTATGCGACCGAGAAGGCCCGTGTCGACGTGCCCGAGGGTTACGACCCGAACCTGCTTGTCGAAGAGGTTGAGAAGGCCGGCTACACCGCGACCTTCAAGAAAAAGGAGGTGCCGAAGGGCTGGCTCGAGCTCTCCATCGGTGGCATGACCTGTGCGTCATGTGCAAACCGCGTGGAGCGAAAGTTGAATAAGCTCGATGGCGTTTCGGCAACGGTCAACTATGCGACCGAGAAGGCCCGCGTTGAGATCCCAGAGGGTTACGACCCCGACCTGCTCGTCGCAGAGGTTGAGAAGGCTGGCTACACGGCCCAGCTTCCCGAGCCTCCCGCGGCGGATGCGGAAACGCAGGGGAGCGACGGCGAGGAACAGCCGGATCGCGAACTGGAGTCGCTAAGGCAGCGCCTCATTGGTGCGGTTATCCTTTCCGTGCCCGTCATCATTATTTCGATGATCCCCGCCCTCCAGTTCCCGAACTGGCAGTGGCTGATGCTGACTCTCACCGCCCCCGTTGTTGTCTGGTGCGGTTACCCGTTCCACAAGGCTGCGTGGACGAACTTGAAGCATGGCGCGACCACCATGGACACCCTGATCTCGCTCGGCACGATCTCGGCTTTCCTTTGGTCCCTGTACGCACTCTTCTTCGGCACCGCGGGTGAGACGGGTATGACCCACGGCTTCGAGCTGACCCCGAGCCAGGGCTCGGGCGAGGGCAACATTTACCTCGAGGTGGCCGCCGGTGTCATCATGTTCGTTCTGCTTGGTCGCTACTTCGAAAAGAAGTCGAAGCGCGAAGCTGGCAGTGCCATGAGGGCGCTCATGGACATGGGTGCGAAGGACGTCGCTGTTCTGCGGAACGGCGCCGAGGTGCGCATTCCCATTGGCCAGCTCAAGGTTGGCGACGAGTTCGTTGTCCGCCCGGGCGAGAAGATCGCCACCGACGGTGAAGTTATTTCCGGTGCTTCGGCAGTTGATGCGTCGATGCTGACCGGTGAGTCGGTCCCCGTTGAAGTTGAGGTTGGTGACAAGGTCACCGGTGCAACCGTCAACGCTGGGGGACGCCTCGCTGTGCGTGCAACCCGCGTTGGCTCCGACACGCAGCTTGCCCAGATGGCGCGCCTTGTTGAGGAAGCCCAGACCGGCAAGGCCGATGTTCAGCGGCTTGCCGACAGGATCTCGGGAATCTTTGTTCCCATCGTTATCGTCATTGCCGTTGTCACGCTGATTGGCTGGCTGGTAACCGGCCACTCCGCCACGATGGCATTCACGGCCGCCGTTGCCGTTCTCATCATTGCCTGCCCCTGCGCTCTCGGCCTGGCCACCCCGACGGCTCTTCTCGTGGGAACCGGTCGCGGTGCTCAGCTCGGCATTCTTATCAAGGGCCCCGAGGTTCTTGAACAGACGAAGACCGTCGACACCATCGTTCTCGACAAGACCGGTACCGTCACGACCGGTGTCATGACTCTCGAAGACGTCCACGTTTCCGGAACCGATAAGCAGACTCTGCTTTCCCGGGCAGGTAGCCTCGAGGATGCCTCCGAGCACCCGATCGCGAAGGCAATCGCGGATGGTGCGCGGGAAGAGCTCGGTGAGCTCCTGCCCGTCGACAACTTCGCGAACCGCGAGGGTCACGGCGTTGCAGGAACTGTTGACGGCAAGGACGTCCTGGTCGGCAAGCCCTCCATGCTTGCCGAAAAGGGCATGGAACTTGGTGAACTCGAGCAGCCATTCATCACCGCCCAGGAAGCCGGCAAAACCGTTGTTGCGGCCGGTTGGGACGGTCAGGTCCGCGGCGTCCTGGTCGTAGCCGACCAGGTTAAGGCCACCTCGGCGCAGGCCATTTCCCAGCTCAAGGAGCTCGGCCTCGAGACCATTCTGCTGACCGGCGATAACGACCGCGTGGCCCAACAGATTGCTGGCCAGGTAGGAATCGACGAGGTTATCTCCGAAGTTCTTCCGCAGGACAAGGTCGACACCGTCAAGTCCCTCCAAGAGAGCGGCAAGGTTGTTGCCATGGTTGGCGACGGCGTTAACGATGCCCCCGCACTCGCGCAGGCAGACCTCGGTCTCGCCATGGGAACCGGCACCGACGTTGCCCTCGAGGCCGCAGACATCGCACTGATCCGTGGTGACCTGCGCAGTGCAGCCGACGCAATTAGGCTGTCCCGCAAAACCCTCGGAACAATCAAGGGGAACCTGTTCTGGGCATTTGCCTACAACACCCTGGCGATTCCCTTCGCGGCCCTCGGCATGCTCAACCCCATGCTGGCCGGCGCCGCCATGGCATTCTCGTCAGTCTTCGTTGTCTCCAACTCGCTGAGGCTCCGAGGATTCAAGTCCCGCGCAACGGATGGAGCCACGCAATGAGCACGGTAGTGAACGACCACGACGAACAGCAACCAGACGTCCAGGCAGAACAGGTGGCCGACGGCCACGAGAACTGCGCCCACGCCACCCACGGCTACTCGCAGGACAAAGCCAAGTACCTGGCACGCCTGCGCAGGATCGAAGGTCAGGCCCGAGGCATCCACCGCATGGTGGACGAGGACGTGTACTGCATCGATATCCTCACCCAGATCTCAGCCATGACCTCCGCCCTGGAGAACGTTGGCCTGTCCCTTCTCAAGGACCACCTCAACCACTGCGTCGTTGACGCGGCACGTGCCGGTGGCCCGGAAGCCGAGGAGAAGATCGAAGAGGCCATGGCGGCAATCACCCGCCTGGTGAAGTCGTAAAAATAGAATCCAACCAAAAATGATCGCGGGCCCCAATCGGGGCCCGTCATCATGTCCGTGACACTTCCTTCAACGACGGTCTTCGGAGTTTCCGCGAAAACTGAAGTTTCCAGAAAAGCGGGAGTTTCCGCGAAAGACGGTCGCAGGAAATATCATGCTGTTTGATTAGATCTATCGCTGACACCCTGGGCACCAGAACAGCCTGCGCCCCGCCATGTCGCTCTCAACAATCTTTGTTCCGCACCGCCAACACGCCCTGCCGGTGCGGTGGTAGACCGCAAAGCGACGATCGTCCTCATCGGCAGGATCCTCCGGCACATACTCGGGTGGGTTCGTGAGAATAATGCCGTCCCGCTTGCCCTCGTTCATGGCCGAGACGAGATCATCCCACAGCAGGCCCAGCCGCGCTTCGGATACTCGGTTGCCGGGGCGCAGCGGATTGATGCCCACACGGAACAGGCAGTCAGCCCGATAAATGTTGCCGGGGCCAGCCGTCACGGCCTGGTCGAGAACAAGCTGGCCGACCGGCACCCGCCTCTTACGAACAAGGGAGATGAAGCGCGCGCGGTCACCCGGATAGTTGCGGAGCGGATCCGGGCCAAGCCTATTGAGGACGGTGCGAACACCGCTACCATCCAACACCCGGCACTGATTGGGTCCCGTCAGATCGGCAATACCGTGCTCCTGAGCAAGCCGGATCCGTACCGTGTCGCGGGGGATCGGGGGCTCCCAGTCGGTCATGACTCTCTCGTCATCACCCTCGGCAAGCTTCTCCTGCTCGCCAATCTTGCGGCGGGGTGCGCCAATTGTGTCCTCGGCAATGAACTCGGTGTCACCATCGAAAGACCAGGAGCCGTACAGTCCCAGGTGGACATGGAGCCAGTCCGGACCGTCCTCGCCAAGTTCAACTGTCATGGGTTCCGGCGCAAACGGCATGAAGAAGTGTTTACCCCAGGCCTCGGCGGGAAGAGCGACCTGCCCGTCGAGTTTCGCGGCCCCCTGAGCAAACCGGCCCTGCGGGGAAGTGATCTTGGGCCGCAACCCTGAAAACAGTTCGGTGAGAGCTCCGGCAAGCCGGTGTACGGTATGCCCTTCAGGCATGTGACTCCTTCAATCGTTGCGAACGCACAGGTTCTCCACCCCCGGGACACGATTCTTATAGCATATCTGGGCCGTATGGCGGATGATTCTACGGAATTGCGTGGTATTGTCAGGAAACATCCGTGACTATTATGAGGGAGAGTATCATGGCGATCGTTCACAGCCGGGGCCCGCGCCCCATGGCTGAAGCGCTCAACCAGGCAACTCCGTTGACCCGTCAGCAGCGGCGACTCCTTGACACGCTTGTCGAGATGGCACGGTCTGTGACCGTTGTTGAGCTTGCCGAAGCCCTCGAATCCCACCCCAACACCATCCGCGAGCACCTCGCCGTGTTGGAAGAGAGCGGGCTGGTTTCTGCCACGACCGTTCCCAGCAAGGGCCGTGGCCGCCCGCGCAAGGTTTACCGGACCAATGCTGGCGCACGCGGCGCACCCGCACGTCACCTCGTTGGACTCATTACCGCTGCGCTCAAGGCATTCCCCGATGATACGGCTCAGGCTGATGGGTACCGCTGGGGCAGAACCTGGGGTGAGGATATTGCCGCGAGCAGCGTCTACGACGGATCCGATGGCGCCGTTGAGGGCGTGACGTCGTTGATGGCGGACATGGGTTTCGCCCCTCAAATGATTGACTCAAACCAGGGTTGCATGGGGCTTACTCAGTGCCCGCTCCTGTCCACCGGCCAGGCCGTCCCAAAGGGGCTCTGCGAAATTCACCAGGGCATGCTCGACGAAGTCCTCAATAGAGAGGCACCCGATGCCAAGGCCTTTGTCGAACCATTTGCCGAGCCCAACGCGTGCAGGCTCACGGTCAACCCGTAACGACTGACCGACCAACCGGCCAGCATTAACAATGTGGGCCGAATTCCGGCGAACCCGGTTGTCGGTACCAGCATCACATTCAATGCAGGTACCAGAGATATTCGCCTAGCGGGCGGCACTAATTGTCGGAAAATTTTTTCCCGAGTTGCCAAAGGACTCGCTCTTAAAGCCCGTGTCGGGAGCGCTTGCCAGCCGACAGGCCCCGCGTTAACGCCCTCGCTGGCCACCGCTCCCGGAACTAAAGCACCCGCCAGTCGACGGGGTCGGCACCCTGCTCTTCGAGGAGAGCATTTGCTCGGCTGAATGGCCGTGAGCCGAAGAAACCCCGGGAGGCTGAAAGTGGGGAAGGGTGCGGGGAAGCGATGATCGGTGTATCCCCAAGAAGGGGAGTGAGCTCCTGTGCCTGCTTGCCCCACAGGATTGCGACGAGCGGACCGCCACGTTCAGCCAGTTGGATGATTGCGTGTGACGTGATCGCTTCCCATCCCTTACCGCGGTGGGAAGCTGCGGCACCCGGACGGACTGTTAGAACCCTGTTGAGAAGCATGACGCCCGCGTTCTGCCACGATGTCAGGTCGCCCGTTGCGGCGGGCGGAATCCCAAGATCGGCCTCGAGTTCCTTATAGATATTGGTCAGCGACCGGGGGAGCGGCCGGACTTCGCGCTCAACCGAAAACGACAGGCCAACGGCGTGGCCGGGGGTTGGGTAGGGGTCCTGGCCAACAATCAGAATCCGCACCTCCGCCATTGGCCTCGTGAATGCTCGGAGGACCAGATCGCCGTGCGGGAGATAGCTCTGGCCTACTGCGACCTCTTCGCGCAGAAAATCACCCATGGCGTGAATCTCATCCTCGACGGGAGCAAGAGCGTCGGCCCAATCGGATGCGACAAGTTCGCGGAGCGGTTTCACCATGCCACCAGGCTACTGCAGGTGGGGAAGCGGCAGGCTCCTACCAGAGATCTATGCAACCCTGGAATGATCCAGAGTGAGTTGGGCACCCGAATCTCACCTTGTGCAGGTGTGGACGCTACGATGAAACGATCATCGCAATCGGTGCTGAGCCGAGGCGCGCAGTGACTGCTATTTGACGATTTCGGTGGACCACTGCAGGTGACAGGCGTGTTGAAAGGGAGAGAGTGGCGGAAAGCGGAACGAGTTTGAGTGATGAAGACCTGGCGGTTCTGGAACTCGAGGACGGCTGGCAGAAGAACTATTCGACGAAGGCCGAAGCCATTCGGCGCGAGCTCGGATGGTCGACAACGAAGTACTACATTCGCCTCAATCTGCTGCTCGACAACCCGGAAGCAATCTACTCTCGTCCCGTCACCGTGGGCCGACTCAGAAGGCTTCGAGAAGCCCGAACCGATGAACGCGGCGGTGCACATACGCAACAATCGTCATAAGCGGCTAAAGTTAGCCGCGTGGAGCAGTATCCAAAGGACGAATTCGACGAGCTCGCTGAAGCTCGGACCCTCAGGGGAGCGCATCGGAAGAAGCGCTCCCCACTCAGAGTCCTCATTCCCTTCCTCGCTGTTCTGATCATCGCCCCCGCACTCGGGTGGGGCGTTGTCGAGCTCATGAGCCAGGACGGCATGACCAACCCCTTCATCGCCGCAGACGAGTCGGACGAAGAATCCGAAGCCGGTGAATCCGATGATGCGGCGGATGGTGGATCTGGCGATGCTGAGGGCACTGCTGACCCCTCGGGTGACGAAACCGATAACGGCACCGATCCGGCCGACCCAACCGACGATACTGAGACGGCAGATCCGACGGACGATGCCTCCGAGGAGCCGAGCGAAGACATTGAGACTCTCGCTCCCGTTCCCGGCGTCAGCTACGACTCCAGCGTTCTGCTCTACAACGGCACGGGAGTCCCGGGCGGCGCGGCCGAGGCAGAGAGCACTCTGCGGACGGCCGGATATACGAACATCACGGTCCAGGACTACGCGGGTGCGACACCAGCAAACGATGCCATCTACTTCGCCTCAAATGAGCTGTACGCCACAGGACAGAACGTCGCGCAGAACCTGGTGATCGACTTCTGGGCGGAGAACGCTGGAATGACGGGGGCGTCGGACATCGTCATCTACATTCGCTGACGTCCGCTGGTAGCGTGATCTTTTTCCCCGTCTTGCACTCGACGGGTGAGAGTGCCAAAATCTAGTTAGCACTCTCCATGCGAGAGTGACAGATTTCGGCCGATGAGGCCAGGTGGGTTTCGGAAAGTCCGTTGCCTCCTGACCGTCCGTCGCGGGCGTTGGCCGACCACCACGTGGAGGAATATCACGCTATGGCTAAAACCATTGCTTTCAATGAGGATGCTCGTCGCGCCATGGAGCGCGGCCTCAACACCCTGGCCGACACCGTCAAGGTGACGCTTGGCCCCAAGGGACGCAACGTCGTCCTCGACAAGAAGTGGGGCGCACCCACGATCACCAACGATGGCGTTTCGATCGCCAAGGAAATTGAGCTCGAGGATCCCTACGAGCGCATCGGCGCCGAGCTCGTCAAGGAAGTTGCCAAGAAGACGGATGACGTGGCTGGCGACGGCACCACCACCGCAACCGTTCTTGCCCAGGCACTCGTCCGCGAGGGCCTCCGCAACGTCGCCGCTGGCGCGAACCCGATCGGACTCAAGCGCGGCATCGATGTTGCCGTCGAGGCCATCACCGAGCGTCTCCTGGCTGATGCCACGGAGATCGAGACCAAGGAGCAGATCTCCGCTACCGCAGCGATCTCGGCTGGCGACCCCGCAATCGGCGAGCTGATTGCCGAGGCTCTCGACAAGGTCGGCAAGGAGGGTGTCGTCACCGTTGAGGAGTCGAACACCTTCGGCCTTGACCTTGAGCTCACCGAGGGTATGCGCTTCGACAAGGGCTACCTCTCCCCGTACTTCGTGACCGACGCTGAGCGCCAGGAAGTTGTCCTCGAGGATGCCTACGTCCTGCTCGTCGAGTCGAAGATCTCGAACGTCAAGGATCTTCTGCCGCTGCTCGAGAAGGTTATGCAGACCAGCAAGCCCCTCGTCATCATCTCCGAGGACATCGAGGGCGAAGCTCTCGCAACCCTCGTCGTCAACAAGATTCGCGGCACCTTCAAGTCCGCTGCCGTAAAGGCACCTGGCTTCGGCGACCGCCGCAAGGCAATGCTCCAGGACATGGCTATCCTCACCGGTGGCCAGGTCATTTCCGAGACCGTCGGCCTCAAGCTTGAGAACGCTGATCTCGACCTCCTCGGCCAGGCCCGCAAGGTCGTCATGACCAAGGACGAGACCACCATCGTCGAGGGTGCAGGCACCAAGGACGCCATTGACGGCCGCGTTGCCCAGATCAAGGGCGAGATCGAGAACTCGACCTCCGACTACGACCGCGAGAAGCTTCAGGAGCGCCTCGCCAAGCTTGCTGGCGGCGTCGCCGTCATCAAGGCTGGCGCAGCCACCGAGGTGGAGCTCAAGGAGCGCAAGCACCGCATTGAGGATGCAGTCCGCAACGCTAAGGCTGCCGTCGAAGAGGGCATCGTCCCCGGCGGCGGTGTCGCACTCATCCAGGCTGCCAAGGACGTCATCGACGGCCTTTCCCTCGAGGGCGATGAGGCAACCGGCGCTGCAATCGTCGCTTCCTCCGTTGCGGCTCCGCTCAAGCAGATCGCTGAGAACGCAGGCCTCGAGGGCGGCGTTGTTGTTGAGAAGGTTGCCAACGCTGAGAAGGGTGTCGGCTTCAACGCCGCCACCGGCGTCTACGAGGACCTCCTCCAGGCCGGTGTTAACGACCCGGTTAAGGTAACCCGCTCTGCCCTGCAGAACGCTGCTTCGATCGCGAGCCTCTTCCTCACGACCGAGGCCGTCGTCGCTGACAAGCCGGAGCCCGCAGCCCCGGCAGCCCCCGGCGCTGACGACATGGGCGGCATGTACTAAAAACGCCCAGCCAACGGCTAACTGAAGGAGGGGAGCACCAGACGCGGTGTTCCCCTCCTTCAGTTATGTCTGAAAGCTTCCAGTCATATCCAACAGCCCCCGGCGTATCTGCGAGTAAAACTCGCAAGGGACGGCTGCGAATGTTCGGCGGGATTTTTATGCCGATATTTCCTTTTTGCATGGCGGTATTTCCCGACCTGCGAATGCAGTGGCCGTGCCCGACTGCGGTGAAGCGGCACTAGTAGGCTGGTTCCCGTTCAAAGCCAGCCCGTCCGTCCCCGTTATTGTCATCCTCGTCGGGCGTGGCCGCGGTGGCCGGTTCCTCGTCAACCCAGTCAGGGGTGGCGGCCGTCAGAGAGCTAGGTGCCGGAGGTTGGGCGAGATTGGCGGAGCCACTACGCTCAGTATGCTTGGTCCGAGGGGCGTCAGTTTTAACCGGTTTAGAACGAGCGGCCGTGGAGTGACCAGATTCTGCTTGAGACGTGTCCGCGGGGGTGGGCGCACTCGTGGCTTCGGGAAGTCCTGCCTGCCTGCGGGCCAGCCTCTCCTGCATTCGTTTCGCAATATCGTCCCGTTCGGCCTTCTTCCGTTCGGCCGGGGTGAGCTTTCTAGGGGGAGATCCGGGCTCCGCCTCATCGGGCATGTCCTCTAGCGAGGAACGGACAACTTCGGGTTCCCTCACGGCCCCCTGCGACAGGGTGCGGGGCAACAAGTCATCCTGTGAGGAGGGAAGGACCTCCAGCTCCGAGGGCCGATCGGTGGGAACCAAAGGATTCTCAGCTCGCTTCTGCGCATATTCCTCGGGAGTGAGCGGACTGGCTTCGGTCTCTGTTTCGGGATTGGCAACGCTGTCGCTAGTGACGTTTGGTAAACCGGGATGCTGCCACTCGCTTGGTGGCTCGGTTTCCGCTGGGATTTGAATATTCTGAAGCTCTGCAAGCTTCACTTTTAGCCGATCAAGTTCGGCCGATAGGTTCTCCCGCGCCTGAGATTCCCACTGCCTGCCAAGCGGTGACACAAAGATCTGTTTGCGTGCCAGCAGTCGTTTGACGATCTCCCGTCGTGCCTCCAGGAATGATTGGGCGGGAATGTGTGCGTATTCTTCGCGAACAGCCTCCAGGTACTTGGCGTACTTTTGGGGGCCTGCGGCAAGGGAACCGAGATGAGCATCGCGGAGAGCAAGCTTGTCGATGTCGACCGTGCTCAGCGTAGTCGACACGCACGGGTCTTCCTCCCTCGGCTGCTTTTTCATGCCGGTAATGAGATCGGCGATCCGGTCGACCTTTTTCTCTTCGATGCCGAGTTCGGCAAGTTCGGCGCGCGCTACGCGTGCCGATTCGACCTCGTTCTCGCCGCCGTTGCGGGTGTAGGCATCCTTCTCGGCCGTGGAGAACACGCAGCCGTGATAGTAGGCGGCGAGCCTCACAAGATCGGGACTGTGGGTTTCCGGCGCTAGGGCGGTGACGCGTGAGAGGACGTCGGTAAGGTGGTGAAGGTCGTGGTGGTGACGATCTTTGTGGTTCCAGCGCGTGATCAGGCGTTCCGCGGCATCCGTAATCTCCTCATCGGGCGCGGTTGCGCCCGCGGCGCGGGCACTCCTGATAAAGGTGGGGAGAAGCCACTGGGGATAGTCCATACGTGGGTCGATGCCTTTCTACGGTCACCGGAAGTCTAGACTCATTCGGGGTAGTTTTCGACCGGCGGAGGTCCCGTGAGGTCCCGGCGTGCACTACCCTTAGTGATGTACTAGTAGGAAGGTTCAGGCACATGGCCAAGAGCACGCACCCCCTTGCAGGGCGAGCCCTCATCACGGGTGGAACGTCCGGGATTGGGTTGGAGTTTGCCAGGCAGCTTGCCGAGCGTGGCCTGAACCTCGTCCTGGTCGCACGCGAACAGGATCGCCTCGAACGCACCGCCAAGCAGTTCGAGTGGCGCCACGGAGTAACCGTTGAGGTTATTGCCGCAGACCTGGGAACCCCCGAAGGCCGCTCCTCCGTTGCGGACCGCCTCCTGGATGATGAATCACCGGTCAACGTTTTCGTGAACAACGCCGGTGCGGGACTGTACGAGCCACTCGTCACCGACAACCTGGAGCCGCACCGCAAAGCCATTGAGGTCATGTTGTGGGCCGTTCTCGAACTGGGTGCGGCAGCGTGCCGTGCCATGAAGCAACGGGGAAGCGGAACAATCATCAACACCGCTTCGATCTCGGGCCTGGTTCCCATGGGTGGGTACTCTGCCATCAAGTCCTGGGTGAAGACCTACTCCGAGGCGCTCTACCTTCAGCTCCGTGCTCACGGCGTTCACGTGACGACCTTTATGCCGGGCTGGGTCCGCACCGAATTCCATCAGCGCACCGGTGTGAAGACCTCGAACATTCCCGACTTCCTGTGGCTGGAACCGGAGCGCGTCGTGCGCGAATGCCTTGAGGACACAGAAAAGGGCAAGGTCATGTCGATCCCCTCGAAGCGTTTCAAGGTCATTGGCTTCCTTGCCGAACGGGGGCCGCAGGGAGCCGTGCGGGCCGTTGTTCAGAAGATCAACAAGGGGCGTCAGTGAGCAAGCTCCATCCCCTTAATCAGTACACGTCATCATCACACCGGGCGGTCAGGCGGTTTATTCGCCGCACCATTGCACGCCCGCTGATCACGACGGTCCTGTCGACCTCCACCGAGGGCCAGGAGTCCGTGGCGGAACTCGAAGGCGCCTACATTGTTGTCGGTAACCATTCGAGCCACCTCGATGCTCCGATGATGTTCACGTTGCTTCCCTCGCACATGACTGACAGGCTTGCCACCGGTGCGGCCGCCGATTACTTCTATCGCCGTCGCATCATTTCGAAGCTGACGGCACTGTTCTTCAACACCTACCCGATCGAACGAAAGGGCAAGGTGAAGACAGCGACCGGACGTGGCCTTCGGGAGCAGGAAGGCCCGAGCCCCGCCGCCGGCATGACAGGCCGCCTGCTGAGAGCGGGAATCCCGATCCTGATCTTCCCCGAAGGCACCCGTAGCCGCGATGGTCGGATGGGTGAGTTCAAGGCCGGCGCCGCCGCACTCTCCCAGAAGATTAGTGTCCCGATCGTCCCCGTCGCACTTATTGGTGGGCACGATGCTATGCCGGTCGGTGCCGTGTGGCCGAAGCTGGGTCGTCCCCGCGCCAAGCTGGTTCTCGGTAGCCCGATGTTGGCAGAAGACGGGGAGACGGTCGAAGAGTACAACGCCCGCATCCGTGCTTGCGTCGCGGCCATGAAGGCAACCGGACACCCTCACTCCGGCGAAGACATTGACCAGGACGCCGCCTAACGGACTCGTTTCCCTGACGTGCTCTGAAGCACAGAAGAAAAAGCCTGAACCAACGAGGGCGAGCACGTGGCATGGCGCCATATGCTCGCCCTCGGGCTTATCGACTACTGCTGGATCAGTCGGGTAGCGACCGGGTTGGGCAGGCTACTTCTCGAGGTCCTCACTGGTTGGAGAGGATGGGGACACGTACGTGCCTGCGTGGTCGTTCCTCTGGAGGATCGGGATATTGAGCGAAACGGTGGTGCCGCCACCCGGGGTTTCCGAAATGTTAGCGGAGCCGTTGTGGGCTGCGGCGATCGAGGAGACGATGGCGAGGCCAAGGCCGGAACCACCGGAAGCTCGGGAACGCGAGGTGTCGACGCGGTAGAAGCGTTCGAAGACTTTCTCGCGGTTCTCGGGAGGAATACCCGGACCGTGGTCCCGGACCTCAATGACAGCCATGGTGACCATCCCGGTAACTGCCCTGACCTGTTCCGTGCCAACGGCTATATCGACCCGCGTGCCCTTCGGGGTGTGCTGCAGAATGTTGGTGAGGAGGTTTGAGACCACCTGGGTGATCTTGTCCCGGTCAACGAGGGCTATGACATCTTCCGGTTCGTCCGCGAACAGGCCGATGACCTCGACCGGATAGTCTGAGGAGCGGGCCCTGAAGTCAAGAATGGCGCTCTGGGCAAGATCGGTGATGTTGGCGGGCGCAATGTTGAGGGGGCGGGACTCGTCGAGGCGAGCAAGCATGAGGAGATCTTCAACGAGCCCTCCCATGCGCCTGGCCTCGGATTCGATCCGGTCCATGGCCTGGCCGACCTTGTCGGGGCCGATCCCTCCCATGCGGTACAGCTCTGCGTAACCGCGCACGGATGCGAGCGGTGTGCGGAGCTCATGAGAAGCATCGGAAACGAATTGCCTCATCTTGTTCTCGGACCGTTCCCGGGCAGTCATGGCGGCCTCGATTTGGCCGAGCATGATGTTGATGGAACCGGCGAGGTGGCCGACTTCGATGCCCATGTTTTCCGTGGGGACGCGCTTGGAAAGGTCGCCCTGGGTAATCTGCTTGGTGGTATGTTCAATGATTCGCAGGGGCTTCAAAGCGTGCTGAACAATGAAGTAAGAAATTAGGGCACCGAGGGCTACGACGCAGGTGGCGATGAGAAGCAGAATGAGCATCATCTGCGTCTTCGTGTGCTCAACGTTGTTGAGCGGGAAGGCAATCGCGACGGCCGGGAACTGCTCCGAAACGGTCGGCAGGTATATGGCGCGCCATGTCGAATTGTCGAGCGTGCCCGGGATTGTTATCGGGTTTGATGGTGGACCATCGAAAACGACCGTGACATCCTCCGGGGTGCCGTACCGTTCCTGCATGGATGGCGACATGTACTGCCAGTCGGCCCCGGCCGCGTTCTGAACGTAAATGTAATACGGCGATGGGACGACCTGAACATTCGTACCCGCCAGGGCATTGAATGTCTGTTGGGCAATGGTGGCGCCGGAAGATTTGAGATCGGAGTCGACCTGGTTCATGAGAACTTGGCTCATGACCGTCATGGTGCTCATAAACACCGCCCCCAGTGCCACGGTGAGCACGAGGACGTAAAGGGCGACAAGCCGCCCGGTCAGACTTCGTTCGTTACGCAAAACTACTTCTGTTCGCGCAGCACGTATCCGATGGCACGCTTCGTATGAATCAGCGGAGTTACTTCAACACCGAGAGCCTCCGAAGAATCGATCTTGCGGCGCAGGTAGGAAATGTAGGACTCGACGATGGAAATCTCACCGTTCCAGTTGTAGTCCCACACATGGTCGATGATCTGTTCCTTCGAAACAACCCGTTCAGCGTTAATCATCAGGTAGCGCAGGAGCTTGAACTCGGTGGGGGACAGCTCCACGTTTACGCCAGCACGGTGCACCTCGTAGGAGTCCTCGTTGAGAACAAGATCGCCATACACAATGTTGCCCTCTTCCCGCTCGTCATTCGTGCGGCGGAGGATCGCGCGGATGCGAGCAACAACCTCTTCCAGGGAGAAGGGCTTCGTCACGTAGTCGTCGCCGCCCACGGACAGGCCGCGGACCTTATCCTGAAGATCGTCCTTTGCGGTAAGGAACAGCACCGGCAAACCGGGCTCGTGTTCGCGCAGCTTCTTCAGCACTTCGAAGCCATCCGAGTCCGGAAGCATGATGTCGAGGACCACCAGGTCGGGGTGAACGAAAGAGACCTGGGAGATCGCCTCGTGACCATCGGCTGCCATGCGGACCTCGAAGCCCGCGAAGGTCAGTGATGCACTGAGGAGCTCGCGGATCGACGGCTCGTCATCAACTACAAGGATCTTTGCTTCTGCACTCATGCATTCCATTATCTTGACGTTGGCTGAAAGTTGTCTGGGAAACAAAACGAAATTTCCAGGAAACCGGATACTCCCACAACCGGCTACCAGGCCAGCATCACCAAGTCTCAAGCAGCCTCTGCGAAACGTCACCATCCAAAAACCGCACCATGACAGGAATCTCGGACTCAGTCCAATATTCGAGTAGCCCTCTGCACACGAATCCCACGTCCTTCCCTTGTCTTCGAGATGTGACGAGAGAGTCACCGAGCAGGGCAAGAAATTGACTGCGGCCCGGGTAGAAGAAAAGTTAACTGCGGAGGGTCAGTTAGGAGGCGGCGGGGTGGGTTGGAGGCGGAGGGTCGGGTGGGAGGAGGATCTGACCGAATGATTCGGGGAATCCTTCATTAAGAGGTGCGAATAGAAGATTTGACTAAAGGTCTGAATAGAAGATTTGACTAGAGGAGGGGACCCGCGCGCGGATCCCCTCCCGATGCTAGCGGCTGTCCCGCTGTGGAGACTCTTAGGCCCGAGGTCTCCGGGAGTGCCTAGTAGATCGTGGTGTCGCCTGATTCGATGGCCGGCTTCTCCTTGTTGCCGCCCTTGAGGGCTGCGAGGCGGGCTTCGATCTCGATGTTCTTCGAAGCGTCCTCGAGCTCGGCGAACTGGTCGGCGATCGAGGAGCTCTGGAGCTCTGTACGGCCAGCTACGACTGCCTCTTCGCGCCGGATCTGCTCCTCGTAGCGGGAGATCTCCGACGTGGGGTCGAGAACGTTGATGGAAGCCATCGACTCCTGGACCTGAGCCTGGGCGTGGGCGGACTTCTGGCGAGCAACGAGCGAATCACGCTTGCTCTTCAGCTGGTCCAGCTTCTGGTGCATCGTCTGTAGGCCGTCCTTGAGCTGGTCAACGACCTCGTTCTGCGACTCGATCATCGGCTCGGCGGACTTAGCTTCGGACTCGGCAGCGATCTGCTTGGAGATAGCAACCTTCGCAAGGTCGTCAAACTTCTGTGCGTTCGCATCGTCGCCGGCGCCACGGAAGTGCTCGGCACGGTCGGAGGCTGCGATAGCCTTGCGGCCCCAGTCCTCTGCTTCCTTGAGATCCTCAGCATGATCGGCCTCTGCGAGACGGAGGTTACCGATCGTGACTGCGATGGCGTCCTCGGCCTCCGAGATCGAGTTCGTGTAGTCGCGGACGAGCTGATCCAGCATCTTCTGCGGATCCTCAGCGCGATCGAGGAGAGCGTTGATGTTGGCGCGGGCAAGCTGGCCAATACGGCCAAGGATGGACTGCTTTTCAGCCATGGTGAACCTTTCGTTGGTTATCGATGCTTGGGAACAAATCTAGTGTTGGCAGTGGACGGTAGAAGGGAAAAGGACAAAGGGCGGGGAGTGGTACCCAGTCTTAGAAGTCGATGCCTCCTCCGAAGCCGCCTCCGCCGCCGCCACCTCCGCCGAAGCCGCCGAAGCCGCCTCCGCCGAAGGAGCCTGAGGAGAATCCGCCGCCGCGGCCGCTACCGCCGGAGAAGATCGAGCCGAGAATCATGCCAGTCAGCATGCCGTCCATGCCGCCGCCTCTGCGCCGACCGCCTCCGCCCCACATGTCCCCCGGGTAGGTGCGGTTGTCGATGTCGCGCTGCGCCTGGGACCGTGCCTGCTGGGCAAAGTGGCCAGCATCGCGGTACAGCTTGAGCTGTTCGTTCATGTCCTTTTCGCGCTCGGCCCGCGCCAGGGTAGACATTGCCGTGGATAGCGAGGTGCGTGCGGAAGAACCAACGACAGAGCGATTGGCGTTAATGAGTGAGTCCGCACCGTTGATATGATTTTCGGCCGATGCCTTTGCCTTCTCTACACCGGCGCGGATGCGCTTCCGGTTCTCCTCATCCTCGCGCACACCGACCAGGGAAGCGTCGATAGCTGTTTCCGCTTCCTCCAGCTTGTTGAGAGCGAGGATCGGATCGGCGTCCGGTCCCATCGCGTATGACAGGGCGCGCTCGGCCTCGACGCGGCGGGACTCAATGGTCTTATCGCCCTTTCCGAGCCGCTTAGCGTCCGCCACGTCGGACGACAGGGAGGAGATGCCTTCTCGGAGGGCCTTCTTCGCATTCGTTAACGTTTCCTCGGCGTTCGAGATCTCATCGAGAAGTGTTGCCGCCTGCTGGACGTTGTCTTCAGCGATTCGTGCGAACACGGTGGCCTGATTGCGCCTATCGGCCGCGACCTGCTCCTTACCCTTCGCGATGGCCTCGCGAGCAGAAGCAATAAGGGCCGAAATCTGCTCCGGGTAGGTACGGAGCGTCTGCAGTGCTGCCGGTGGGAACTTGTACCCCAGGTTGTCGATCTGGGCTTGCGCCGATGGGATCTGAGGGCCAATTTCGGAGACCCTGATCTCCAGATTGGCAAGGATCTCGTGCACGCGAGCGTTGAGATCGCGGAGTTTGGCGAACTCCTTTTCCTGTGCGGCAATGGCCTCGCGGGCCCGGGACGTGTGCTCGAGTATGCCCGTGTAGTACTGGCGCTGCTCCTGCGGAGTATCCGGGATGTTGTCGTCCAGCTTCTTGCGGAACTCGAACGCCTCCGATACTTCCTTGCGCGCCAGGGCGAGCGCCTCATCGAACTGGACGGTTGCCTGAAGACCGAACTCGGCCTTCGCGAACTCCAGCTCAGCAGCGGATTCGCGCACGCCATCATCGGCTTCAATGAGGGCGCTGGCGGCGCGCTTACCCAGCTGATCGAGGGACTCTGCTTCCTTCTGCGCCTTCGTCTTTTTCATCTTCGACTTCCGGTAGGCGGCAAAGCCAATGATGGCGGCGACAATGACGACGAGGCCAATAACAAGCGGGAGAAGGCTGGAGCCTTCTCCGCCCCCGGTCAGGCCGTCGCCCTCCGAGCTGAGCTCGGAGGTTATCGTCTCGATCGCCGCATTCCAGTCGCCGTCCCGCAAATCCGGGCGGGACGTGATGATCGCTGCTTCAACATTCTCGGACACGTCCTCTTCGAGAGCCCAGTAGCCGACCTCGGTCGTTTCCGTGGCAATAGCGATAAGGGCGTCGCCGTCGTCGATGACAGCATTTGATGTTTGCGCAGCCCATTCACTCGGGCCCAGATTGCCAAAGTCCTCAACGAACACGACGTACAGCTCATCCCCGCTCGCGTCCGCCAACTCGTACAGGGCATCCTCGGCGGCCCCGGGATCCGAAACGACCCCGTGCGGATCAGACAGCAGGTCCGTGGGGCGGAACGGATCATCGGAGGGAAGGAAGACAAGCATTGGCTGGGCCTATCGGTTGGGGCAACGTCGGGTTGTAAACCGCGCGGCAACAGCCATTGCGGTATCCGTTCGTCGGTGCGGGCGAGTGGGCTGGTGTCATCTTACCGGGTTTGTGGCCTGCGGCACCTTGGAGAACGTGTCATTCCGCGCTGTTTCGCAACCGGCTAACACGGAAGGCTCCGGTCTGGGACATAGGCGGTAGACTGGAACGGTATCTCTCAAAACAGAAGGACTCGGAACAGAAGGAGCTGTCGTGCCAACAGGCAAGGTAAAGTTCTTTAGCCACGACAAGGGCTTTGGCTACATCACAGGCGACGATGGACGCGATGTCTATTTCCCCGAATCGGTCCTGCCTTTCGGCGTGCGCCCCCGGAAGGGCGCCTCTGTCGAGTACTCCGTTGCAGAAGGCCGCAGAGGCCTGCACGCGCTGTCCGTAGAGGTCAAGGAAGCGCCGGTTTCGCTCGCTAAAGCAAACCGCCGCAAGCCCGAAGACATGGTCCCGATCATTGAGGACCTCATTAAGATTCTTGATTCGGCCTCCGGCCAGCTACGCCGAGGCCGCTACCCCGATGGTGGTCCGAGGATTGCCCAGGCCCTCCGAACACTGGCAAGTGAGTTTGACGTATGAGTCGTTTGCAACCCGTTAAGAACGTGACAAAGGAGAAGACTCTCGCGCAGGCTGTTGATACTGCGCGAGAAGCCCTCCTGGAGATCACGACAGCCGACTCGATCGGCGAGCACCGCGGAGTGGTCCTCGATGCGGAGCGGGTACTAACCCACGCTTTCGCATGTGAGCTCCCGGGCTACGTCGGCTGGTTCTGGGCCGTGACGCTCGCGAGGGCCTCGCGCTCGCGGAAGGTTACGATCAATGAGCTGTCGCTCAAGCCCGGCCCCGATGCCCTTATGGCACCCGACTGGGTGCCGTGGGCGGATCGGCTCGAGCCGAAAGACGTTTCCGGGACGGAGGCCCTTCCCTACCGCGCCGATGATTCGCGTCTTGTCGAGGGCTTTGAAGACACGACGGAAGATGCCGACCAACTCGAAGAGTTCGAGATGGGACTGGGGCGTGCTCGGGTCTTGTCGATCGAGGGTCGGAAGGAAGCGTACAACCGGTGGTACAACTCCGACCGGGGCCCGAACACGGCGTCCACGCGTGCGGCGAAGGCCAACTGTTCGACCTGTGCCTTCATGATGCTTATGGCGGGCTCGGCCCGGAGCCTCTTTGGCGTCTGCGCCAACGAATGGTCGCCCGACGACGGCAAGGTTGTTTCGCTTGACCACGGCTGCGGCGCACACTCCGAGACGGATGCTCCACGGGAGAAACGTCTCTGGGTTCAGACGGAACCGGTCGTTAACGAGACGGATATCGAGATCGTCGAAAGCGCGCACTGATGGAAAGGCTGCGCGGAGCGGTCAAGGACTACGCCTGGGGCTCGACAACCGCGATACCCGCCCTGTTTGACATGGGGGAGAGCCCGACACCTGTGGCTGAGATCTGGCTCGGCGCGCACCAGTCAGGCCCGGCCCTGCTAACGGGCGGGTCCGTTTATAACCCAACCGGAGGAGCCGCGGACCGCGACCTCCTCACCTACATCGATGAAGACCCGAAAGGTTGCCTGGGGACCGCAATTCCCGGTGGTGGCACGGTTCTGCCCTACCTTCTGAAACTCATCGCTCCCGCCAAGCCACTCTCACTTCAAGTCCATCCCTCCCGCGAGCAGGCCGAGCGGCGCTATGAGGATGAGGACAGTGACGGCGTTGCGATCACCGACCCCAATCGGAACTATTTCGACCGCAACCATAAGCCCGAACTGCTTCTTGCGCTCACAAAGTTTGAGGCCGTTGCCGGCTTCCGTGCGCCGCGCCGCGTCGCAGACGTGGTGTCGGGGCTGGAATGCACAATTGCGGAGACCCTCCTCGGTTTCCTCAAGGAGGACCTCTCTCCCGTTGGGATTAGGCGCTGCTTCGAGTATCTGCTGAGCAACGAGACGAAGCCCAGCCCCGAGGCCGTTGGCGACCTCGTCGAGGGATGTCGGGCGCGGCTCGATGCGGGCACCTCTCCGTCTATGCGAGCCGACCGCATCGCCATCCACCTGGCAGACCACTACCCGGGTGACCCGGGGGTTGTTGCCTCGCTCCTCCTTAACCCCGTCACACTCCAGCCTGGCGAGGCCCTCTTTGTTCCCGCGGGAACGGTGCACGCGTACATGGCGGGGACCGGCATAGAGATCATGGCGAACTCCGACAATGTCCTGCGTGCGGGACTGACCGCAAAGCACATCGATGTTCCCGAGCTCCTTGCCACCGTCGACTACGTGGCGGCCCCTCCGATCCGCATCGCCCCGGAGCGCATCACGGAAGGCACAAGAACTTTCTACGCCCCGGTTGACGACTTTGAGCTGTCGGTCACGGAGCTGAGGGACTCGAACTTCCGCTACCAGCTCCCCGGCAGGGGCCCCAGAATCCTCCTTGCGCTGAGTGGCGCAATCGAAGTTTCGACGAACGAGCAGAGAATCACATTGAACCTCGGGGAGAGCGCCTTCGTTCGGGCGGATGAAGGAAACCTGCAGGTCCAAGGGGTGGGCGTCCTCGTCCAGGCGAACGTTCCCTAGATCCCGTCTCACCAGGCGGTCGAGTTTCTGTGTCGAGTAGTGAGACGAGCATTTCCTTAGGGCTGAAACTCGATGAATATCGGTGGAGTGAACGAATTACTTGATCGCACTTTCAAGCTCTCCGAGCGGGGAACGACTGTAGGACAGGAGCTCCGCGGAGGGCTCGTCACGTTCTTCGCCATGAGCTACATTCTTGTGCTCAACCCGATTATCCTTTCGACCCAAGACTCGACCGGCCACTACCTTGGTGGCGGCACCGAGGGTGCTAACGTCGCGGCAATTGCCGCCGGTACCGCACTCATTGCAGGTGTTATGTCGATTCTCATGGGAGCCGTCGCCAACTTCCCGATGGCAATGGCAGCGGGCCTTGGCCTCAACGCGATGCTCGCCTACACCGTTGTCTCCCTCCCGGGCATGACGTGGGCGGATGCCATGGGCATCGTCGTTCTCGAGGGTATTCTCATCCTCGTGCTCGTCATGACGGGATTGCGAGAAGCAATCTTCCGGGCGGTCCCGGGCTTCCTGAAAACCGCGATCTCCGTCGGTATCGGCCTCTTTATCGCCCTCGTTGGCCTGTACAACGCCGGCATCATCCGTACCGGAACGGGTACGCCCCTCGACCTGGGTATCAATGGTTCGATTGCTTCATGGCCGCTGGCCGTCTTCATCCTCGGCCTTATCTCGATCATTGTTCTCATGGTCAAGAAGGTTCGCGGCGCCATCCTCATCGGCATTGTGATTGCGACCGCTACTGCGATCATTGCCGAGGCAATCCTTAACCTTGGCCCGAAGGGTAACGATGGCTCCAACCCGACCGGCTGGGGCCTGACCGTTCCTTCGCTCGAGGGCTCACCGGTCTCGGTTCCCGAGTTCTCGACCCTGGGTGCTTTCTCCATCACCGGCCCCTTCGAGAAGATCTCCGTTATCGCGGTTCTTGTTCTCGTCTTCTCCCTTATGCTTGCTGACTTCTTCGACACCATGGGCACCATGGTTGCCGTGGGCTCCGAGGCGAAGTTGCTCGATAAAGAAGGCAACCCGCCGAAGATGCGTCAGATCCTCGCCATCGACTCCCTCGGTGCGGTTGCCGGCGGTGTTGGCGGCGTCTCGTCCAACACGGCCTACATCGAGTCGACCACCGGTGTTGCCGACGGTGCACGTTCGGGTCTTGCCAGCATCGTGACCGGAACCCTGTTCCTGCTCTCGACGTTCCTGGCTCCGCTTGCCGGAATGATCCCTTACGAGGCCGCTACCCCGGCGCTCGTCGTCGTTGGCTTCCTCATGATGCAGCAGGTCGCGCAGATTGACTGGAAGGACCTCGTCGTCGGCATCCCCGCCTTCCTGACGATTGTCTTCATGCCCTTCTCCTATTCGATCACCGTCGGTATCGGCATGGGCTTCATCGCCTACACAATTCTCGCGTTCGTCGACAAGAGGAAGGTCCACCCCCTTCTCTGGGTCGTCGACGTCCTCTTCGTTCTCTACTTCGTCCGTGGCCCCATCGAGGCCGCACTCGGGCTCTAGGGCGCAACCGCTTAAGCGCTAGCTCGGCCGGCCTCCGTTCCCTTCGGGGAGTGGGGGCCGACTTCGTCGTGTACAGGGAATTGGCCATGGTCGGTTTGAGCGTGGGCCGTAGGGTCCGGATGGTCTTGCTGATTAGCCCGATGTTGGAATTTCACCAGGAACTAGGGGTCCCACAATCCTCTCGTTCCACAAGAGTCGGAGACCTCTGCGCTCTGTGATCGAGTAGACCATTATATGCTATGGTTTTCCAGGCTAATGGTTTGCTAAGCTAAGTAACCGTGGTTAATCGTGCTGAAGTCGCAGAATCTCTGAGAGTTGCCGTTCTTCACCTGTCGCGGGTGATGAGGGGGATGGAGGAGCTGGGGGAGTCCCGCTACTGTGTCCTGGCGGCTCTATCGGGCGGACCCATGACCGTGAGCGGCCTCGCCGCTCACGAGAGGGTCTCGACGCCCTCGATGTCGAAACTCGTGACGAGTATGACCCACTCTGGTCTTGTTCAGCGGGTGAGGGATGAGAGCGATGGGCGTAGAGTCGACGTGAGCCTGACGGAGGGTGGCAGGCAGGCACTGTCCGACGCTTCTGCGGCTGGCGCGATATGGGTGAATGACTATTTCAAGGATCTAAAGGAGGAGGACGTCTCCCTTCTCGCCCGAGCGGCTGAGCTCATGAGGGGGATGTCGACCAGGTGAAGCGTACTTTTCTCTCACTCAAGTTCTATAACTATCGGCTCTGGTTCTTTACCGCGATCGTTGCTAACACGGGTACGTGGATGCAGCGCGTCGCGCAGGACTGGCTTGTCCTCACCGAGCTGACCGACAACGACGGCTTCGCCGTCGGCATCACAACAGGCCTGCAGTTCCTCCCGCTTCTTCTCGTGACGCCCTATGCGGGGGTGTTGGCTGACCGCTACGACAAGCGGAAAATCATGTACGTCACCCAGTCCCTCATGGGATTGCTTGCGGTTGGGCTCGGTGCTCTTGTGCTGACCGATCATGCGACCGTTGAGCTTGTCTACGTCTTCGCGTTGCTGCTCGGAACCGTGTCGGCCTTCGATACGCCTCCCCGTCAGGTGTTTGTTTCTGAGCTGGTTCCGCCCAAGTACCTGACGAATGCGATCGGCTTGAACTCCGCAAGCTTCAACAGTGCCCGTCTACTCGGTCCCGCGGTGGCAGGTCTCCTCATTGCCGCTGTCGGCACGGGCTGGGTCTTTGTCATTAACGGCATCTCCTTCGGAGCTACCCTCTTTGGCCTCATGCTCATGAAGTCGAAGGACTTCTATATGAGTACCCCGCAGCCCCGCGAGAAGGGCCAGATCCGGCAGGCAATCTCCTTTGTTCGGCACCGTTCCGACATTGTGGTCATCATGGTTGTGGCAGGTATTGTCTCCTGCCTGGGCCTGAACTTCCAGCTCACCAGCGCGACCATGGCGTCCGAGGTCTTCAATAAGGAAGCGGGCGAATATGGTCTCCTGGGATCGATCATGGCGATCGGATCGCTCACGGGTGCGCTCATGGCGGCGCGGAGAAGCGAATCCCGCGTCCGGCTCGTCGTCATCGCGGCCTTCGGATTTGGCGTTGCCGCCGGCGTTAACGCCATGATGCCGACCTACTGGGCCTACGCGATCAGCTGTATCCTCGTCGGCTACTCCACGCTCACTCTGCTCACGTCGGCGAATATGGCGATCCAGACATCGGTTGATCCCGCGATCAGGGGCCGAGTGATGGCCCTTTACCAGGTGGTCCTCATGGGTTCGACCCCGATCGGCGCCCCGATTGTTGGCTGGATCTCCGAGCACATCGATCCCCGCTGGGGAATCGGCGTCGGTGCCCTTGCTGCGCTGGTTGTTTCGGTTGGCGCGCTGTTCTGGGCGCGCAAGCACTGGGATGTGAAGTTCGAATACAACCTGAGGCAGACCCCGCACGTCACGATCATCGGTCCCGCTGAGCACGCTGCCCGCCGCGAAGCGGCCGAGGCAGAGAAGCAGCAGCGTAGGAAGAAGGAACGCACTCTGGACGCCACTACGCAGGAGATGGCGGCGCTGGGTTCTAGCGCTGTTGCTGTCCCACCCAGGACAGCGAGTCCAGAAGAGCCCTAACTTCGTCCGGCTCCGTGGCCGGGAAGGTCGCGATTCTCAGCTGATTGCGGCCGAGGCCACGGTAGCCGTCGATGTCGACAATCCCGGACTCGCGGCAGGTCGTGCTGAGCTCGTCAGCCGGCAGGTCAATATCGATGGTGGCAACAACCTGGGAGCGGAACTGCTCCTCAATAAAGGGATGGGCCCAGTCGGTATTCGCAGCCCATTCGTAGACGAGGCTGGATGATTCCTTCGTCCTCTTGTCCATGGCTTCCAGGCCGCCCTGCTCCAGCATCCACCTCAGTTGTGTATCCAGGAGGTGCAGTGTGGCAAGGGCGGGTGTGTTGAGGGTCTGGTTCTTCTGCGAATTGTCGAGAGCCAGCTGAATGTTCAAGATGTCGGGAACCCAGCGTTCCGATGTCAACCTCTCCATGCGCTCCAGTGCAGCGGGGGAGAGGATCGCAAACCAGAGCCCACCGTCGGAAGCAAAGCACTTCTGGGGAGAGAAGTAGTAGACATCGGCCTCGGCCGGGTCGTACATAACGCCGCCCGCCGATGATGTTCCATCAACGATCGTCAGTGCCGACTCCGGCCCGATTCGCTTCACGGGGAGCATAGCTCCGGTCGAGGTCTCGTTGTGCGGGTACAGATAGGAGTCGATCCCCGGCTCCTCCTCGGGTAGCGCCGCGCTACCGGGCTCGATCTGAGTGACAATCGGGGAATCAACAAACGGGTTCTTGTGGAGGGCCTCCGCGGCCTTCGTGGAGAACTGGCCAAACGTTGTGGCCTTTGCCTTCTGCTCGACAAGGCAAAAGGGAATAGCATCCCAAAGAAGCGATGCCCCACCATTCCCCAGCGCAATCTCGTATCCTTCAGGAAGAGCGAAAAGCTCGTTGAGTCCTTCTCGAATGGAACCGACGACATTCTTCACAGGCGACTTGCGATGTGACGTTCCCATCCACGTCGGGTCTAAGCTCAAGTGAGATGATGGGATCCGGGAAGGTCCCGAACCGAAACGACCGTCGCGGGGAAGAAGCTCACGTGGAATCATCATGAGTTGATCTTCGCAAACTTCACAAACTTTGTAACGGCTGTCCAGATAAAATGGACACGAACCTAGCAGGAGGCGTAGTGGCTGATCTTATCGACACCGGTGAAATGTACTTGAAAACGGTCTACGAGCTTGAAGAAGAGGGCATCCCACCCCTTCGTGCCCGCATCGCCGAGCGCCTTGAGCACTCGGGACCGACCGTCTCCGAGACGGTGAACCGTCTCTCCCGTGACGGTCTGCTGACCGTCAGCTCCAGCCGTCAGCTCCAGCTCACCACCGAGGGCCGCCGCAAGGCCACCGAGGTGATGCGCAAGCACCGCCTCGCCGAGCGCCTCCTCACCGACGTTATCGGCATGGACTGGCAGTACGTGCACGAGGAAGCGTGCCGGTGGGAGCACGTCATGTCCGACCGTGTCGCCAAGCAGTTGGAAGCCGTCCTCGGCGACGTTAGCTACGACCCGTACGGGAACCCCATCCCGTCCATGGTGGAAGGGCCCGCCGAACTGGGTGCGGAGGAGTCCGGTCTGGTTGCACTCGCATCCCTGACGCTCACGGAAAATATCACGGCGACACTCCGACGCATCGCAGAGCCGCTCCAGGTCGACGTTGAACTTCTTGCCTCCTTCCACGAGGCAGGAATCGTGCCAGGGGCCGAGATTACCGTTGAAAACACTGAGAACGGGCTGACGGTCAAGGGTGCTGAGGGGACGATTAACAACCTCGCCCCGGTCGTTGGGAAGCAGCTCTTTATTGACGCTTAAGTCACAGTCTGTAATTCTTCGTGACACATTCGTTATCTTCCGTTATTCTCTTGTTTGTAAGGACTGAGATTCCAGGAGAGACATGTCAAAACGAACTGCAGGCCGTCACGCGGCTCCCAAGGTGCGTCGCTCGCACGCCGTAGCCGCCGCTGCCACATCCGCAGCACTTGGTATGACTGCCACCGCCGCCGTTGCTGCCCCCGCCTCCGAGGAGGACGCTGCCCCGGCGCCGCTCGCCCTGGACGCTGAGGTTGTTGAGGTTCCCGCCGTCATCGATGTTGAACTTCCGGAAGACGCAGCTGTCGAGCTCGCTTCGATCAACGTCACGTCCACCGAGGCCCCCGAGCCGGTCGTCGAGCCCGAGCCGGTCGTCGAGCCCGAGCCCGTCGTTGAGGAAACCCCGGTAGTCGAGGCAACTCCTGCCGCCGAGACCACGACCGAGGATGCTGCGACCACCCAGGCTCCCGCGGCAACCACCACGACAACGCAGGCCGCTACGGTCCAGGAGGCAGCTCCTGAGCCCGAGCCCGAGCCGGTCCAGGCCGCTCCCGCTGCAACCGGCTACGGTTCCACGATCGTGGGAATCGCCCGCCAGTACTCCGGCGTCCCCTACGTCTACGGTGGAACGACCCCGTCCGGTTGGGACTGCTCCGGCTTCACCTCCTACGTTTTCGCTCAGGCCGGCATTTCGCTTCCGCGTAGCTCGTCCGCCCAGCGTTACGCTGGCTACCAGGTCTCCGCTTCGCAGGCGCAGCCCGGCGACCTCGTCTGGTGGCCCGGCCACGTCGGTATCTACACCGGCAACGGCATGCACATCGCGGCACGTAACCCCTCCTCGGGAACCTACGAGGGCCCGGTTTACGGTAGCCCCGTCTACATTCGCGTCGCTGGCTAACACCAATAGCGGTACATAACTTAGAAAGATCCCGAGGAGCCCGGCTCCTCGGGATCTTTGTCTTCGCTATTTGTTCCGTGCCGTACTGACCCTCCCTCTTCCCGGGACTCACGCGCGATACCGCGTTGAGAATTGCTCCAATGCGGAACCGGTGCCTCGAAGGATTTAGACTGCAATCGAATCGTGTATCTGATTGGAAGAATCCATGGAATTGATGTCGCTAGCCGATGGTGTGCTCCCATTGATCCGTGCGCAAAGCCGGGACCTGTGGCGCTACGAGGTCGCAAACGACCAGGGCGACTCAATGCTCGACGGGGTTGCCCTTCTGGAGCAAGCCCTTGATAATCCGGAGGAGATGCCCGACCTCGGGATTGCTGTTCCGACTCCACAAGAGACATACACGGTTATCACCAAGGCAATCCGTTCTGCACTCAAAGTAATAGCTCGCGCGGATGACTCAAGTGGGATCATCGGCACAGCGTGTGCGGAACTGTTGGAACTGCATCCGCGCGCGGCTGAGCGTGCCGACGTGCCGCAACTGAAGCTTGCCGATTGGGTATTCAACTTGCCGTTCACCGACGAACTCCAAATATTTGAAACGGATCCCGTCGCCTACGCTCCCGCCCTTGGTTCGACAGGCATGGAGCGTTTTAAACAGCATGTCGAAGTTCTCCGTGCGGAGGTGGCAAAGGAAGAACCCGGCCCATATGGACTCAGAAGTCATAAAGCGCACGTTCTCGAATGGTTCGACAAGCGTCTTGCGGTCTTTGACAAGGACACCGAAGCAATTATTAGGACACACCTACGGGACGGCAGTGTGGCTGCCTGGTACGTCGATGTTTCTGAAGCATTCGAAGAAGTTGGTGATATTCCAAGAACGGTTGAGTGGGCCAAGCAGGCGGTTCTGTTCGACTACGGTCATCAATCGCGTGACGCCGCTACCCGGTGGCGCAGGCTTCTGATTGAGCATTTGCCTGAAGAACACGATGATGCAATCCGCACGATCTTTGAGCGGTGGCCCTCGGCCGTCTCCGCGGCAGGACTGCACAGAGTTGATGGTGATGAGGTCCTCGGCCGGATCCACGAAACCCTGGAGGAGAAGAATTCGAGCGAACTTGTGCGGTTCCAATGGAAGACCTTAAAGAATGTGCAGCTTGCCTGGGAAACCGCAACCCGGCTTCTACCCGAGGACGACTGTATTTGGGCAGAGCTAGCTGAGGCGTATACGCCCATCGATCCGGTGGCCGCTCTGAGGGTCCGATCCCGGGTGGTGAGCGATGCATTGATCGAAACGGATAGGCGCAAGTACCGGCCGGCCGCACGCGAGTTCGTGAAGCTCCGAAAAGAAGCGCGAGCAACCGGCAACGCAGAGGCCATTGCCCTCGTCGACTCCGTCATCGGGAGGATGCGAGAACTATATCCCCGCAGGCCTCGCCTCATGGCAGAGTTCGACCAGGCCGGGCTGCCGTAGGCAAAACGGCGGCGATGTTCAGCCCCTTCGGGTATCAGAGGCGCGCTGTCGATTCGGAGTCGTCGTGTGGTTCCAGCCTTGTTCACAATGGGCCAACCAGATTGAAGCCTGGCCGGCCCATTGTGAACGGTGGAAAATGACTATTGGACGATGTTGATGCCGGTGGCCGCTGAGGCGTCCTCCAGGGAGCCCAGGTTCGTGACGCTTGTGAAACCGGCCTGCTGCATAAGAGCCATGCCCTGGCCCGAACGATTCCCCGAACGGCAGTAGACAAGATAGTCGGCGTTGGGGTCGAGCTCGGGGATTGCGAGCTGAACTTCGCCAGCGTTGAAATCAACAAGCTGGGCACCATCAAGGTGCCCACCCGCATACTCACCCGGCGTGCGCATATCGAGGATGATGGCGCCTTCGGGCAGATCGGACTCAGACGGTGTGCCAGCCGCGAGCGGGAGGATAGCGGTGAGGGGGATGAGGTGACGGAACATAAACGTTCCTTTCGGGAACGGCCTCGGCAAATGGGGAACGGCTCTGCGAGGAGATTAAGAAGAGACGCATGCGACTGAGCTGGAATCTCGCCAGTGATACTGACGCACTGCAGAAATCTGTGTGTGGAGTTGTTGGTCTGTGACCTAGAGCCTACGCGGGCCGAAAGCGTTGCCTCAAGAAACCCGATGACCACATGACCAGCTGTAACGTGTGCCGTACTCGTGTTACGCGGTCTGATGGGAGCAGATTTCGGGCCCGTTTGGGTGAAAATCAAGATGAAATAACTGCGAGGTGCGACACGTTTATAACGTTCTGTGATTGGGCTCGCGTGATCTTTCGTTGATATCGCAACGTTTTAAAAATAGAGGTCACGGTCACCGCAACAAATCGTTATCGAAGCGTGACATTACCGTTTCAATATTGTTATAGTTTTGGAAGTTCGAACAGCGGACGTGTACCGACCCGGTATAACTCAGACCAAAAGACGAATTGAAACACGCGGGCTTGCCCGCTTGGAGAAACTAACGATGATCAAGTCCCAGCGCACTGGCCGCCACGCGGCTGCTGCACCCATCAAGCCCATGACCGCGGGCGTTGTCACTGCAGGTGCGGCGACCGCAGGCCTGATGTTCAGCGCAGCTGTCCCGTCGGCCGTTGGCTCCGAGGAGCAGATCGACGCTTCCGAGCGGATCACCCTTGATGAGAAGCCTACCGATGTCGCACCCGAGGCATTCACTGTCCAGGTTGACGATGTCGAGGATTTCGACCTTGACGCTGTAACCGTCACCGCAGAGGCCGCACCCGAGCCGGAGCCCGAGCCGGTTGTTGAGGAAGTTGTTGAAGCTCCGGTAGCTGAGACCACCACGGCAACTGAGGCCGCTCCCGCCCAGACGCAGGCAGCAACGACTCAGACCGCCACTCAGGCAGCAACGACTCAGACCACCACTCAGGCTGCAACGACTCAGACGACCACGCAGGCCGCAGAGCCGGAGCCGGTTGTTGAAGCCGCTCCGGTCCAGACCTACTCGGCTACCGGTTCTCGCGTTGTCGCCATTGCTCGTTCCTACGCGGGCGCACCCTACGTGTGGGGTGGCACCAGCCCCGCCGGTTGGGACTGCATCGGCTTCGCCGACTACGTCTACAACCAGGTTGGCGTTGACCTCCCGAACTCCTCGAGCGGTGCTCGCTACGCCGGCTACCAGGTGTCTGCTTCGCAGGCACAGCCCGGCGACCTCATGTGGTGGCCCGGCCACGTCGGTATCTACACCGGCAACGGCATGCACATCGCAGCTTGGAACCCCTCGATGGGTACCCAGGAAGCCCCCGTTTGGGGCAGCCCGATCTACCTCCGCGTACTCGGCTAATTAACTTCCTAAGTGGGGAGCGCTCGAAAGGGTGCTCCCCACTTGCCGTACCCGGACGCGACACCATTGGGGAGTGTTTCTGGTCGGCTGAACTCCTTTGCTCGCGCACTTCACGTCCGAGAGGGCTATAGCGGCCTCCTTCCGTGTTCCTATTTGAGAACAGCCATATAGTCTGTGCTCCAAGCCAGTATCCGCTACCTGCTCGGGTCCTTTCTGGGGTGTGCGCGGCTACGCGGGAAGCGCCGGTCGAAGTCCTTGGTCGGATGGCAACGTTTAGCAGTTTTGCCTATCGATCTGCCTTGGGTCGATACAGAATCGCCCTCGGAGCGGTAAAGTGACAGTAAGAATCCTGAGGAGGAGGCCGCTATGACGCATGACAATGTTGTCGCCGTTGGTATCGATGGCTCAGAAAGATCAGAAACCGCTTTAACGTGGGCGATCGAGCAGGCTAAGAGGAGGGCCGCTCGACTGCACATCGTGTCCTCCTACGAACTCCCGACCTACACCGCGCATACCTTTGAGGGTGCCGCGACGTCAATGGACTCGAGGCTTTTCGAAGCAGCGAATGAATACCTTGATGCTGCCGTGCTTAAGGCGCAGAATGCTGGCGTTGAGACTTCGTCCTCGCTCGAGACCGGAGATCCCTCCGCGGTGCTCGTCGAGCTCTCCAAGAAGGTCGCGACCGTCGTTGTTGGTAGCCGTGGCAAGGGGTCCTTCGCTGACCGGCTCCTTGGAACGGTGTCGAGCGCAGTTCCGGCTCACGCCTACTGCCCAAGCGTTGTTGTTCCGGAAGCCTCGGCTGGCTCCTGCCTGCCGATTAGGCACATCGTTGTTGGCGTCGATGGTTCAGAAGCCGCAAATATTGCTCTTGAGCGCGCTGTCTGGGAGGCCGAGCGCTGGAAGGCTAAGCTCACGGCTGTTGCAACGGTGAATACGAGCTCGATTGCGTGGATGCCGGGGGCGGGATACTCCGTTGACGTCCTCGATGATGTGCGAAGCGGCCTCGAGGTCGTTGTCGAGAAGGCTACCGAGGGCTACGACATTGACGTACGCACGCACGCTCTCGAAGGTAACCCCGCTGCTCTTATGGCGGAGTTCTCGACCGCAGTTGACCTGCTCGTCATCGGTACCCGTGGACGCGGAGGCTTCGCTGGCCTCCTGCTTGGCTCCACAAGCCAGGCTGTGCTCCATCACTCAACCTGCCCCGTCATGGTTGTTCCCAAGCGGATCCGCCCCGGAGATGACGTACCTCCCGCAGTGACTGATGTCCCTTGGAGTAGGCCCTAATAGAAAGTTTCGGTAAACTGGAGTGCGTTGCCCTCGTAGCTCAGCGGAAGAGCAATCGCCTCCTAAGCGATAGGTCGTTGGTTCGAATCCAATCGAGGGCACGACCTGATCCCCCGGTGAAGCAGAGACTTCCCGGGGGATTTCCACTGCCGCCGCGATGTTAAGGCTAGTTCCCTCGATGAAACAGAGTGGTGCATACTTTGTAGGTGGAACCTGGCGAGCCTCAGCACCCCAAGATCCGCGGGTACGGCCTGCGATGGAAGGGGCAACGAGCGCCGTGATGACAACGAGGGCCCACAGGTTGCCCTCTGCAATGTTGAATGCGGCAAAGAAGTCAGATAGCCCTCGTCCGTCGATCAAGATCGCCGATAGGTCGAACAGGTTCGTGAGAACGAACTAGATAATTCCAAAGAAAACAAAATCCCTGGGTCGGCAATCCTCGATCTTTGGAATAAGGAACAGTGCGATGACGAGGATAATGGCCGAGAGAATGACACCGCTCAGAGGAGGGGCCAAATCGCCAAGGCCGTCGAGCACCTCGTCACGTAGGATTCCGTTGACGATGGCAAACGGAAAAATGAGAGCCCATATCGCAATGGCTACCAGATACTTCCGCATCGTGGCACCTCCCGTCGAGCCCAGGCTAACGATTTCCGCCTGAAATAACGGGGGACTAAGGGGCCGCACTTTTGAACACGCGGCGTTCAAGCGCCCTCGCGTGCCGGAAAGACGCGATTGTGTGCTGGTGATTCTCGAGGTTGAATGTCGTTCGGGCGAGAGATTGCTGGGCACTTTGACTCGAGGAGGAGATTTGTTCCACCCCGTGACCTGCTAGTTTGCCTCCGCTACGATACGACCATGTTTGACTATCTCAAGCTATACAGAGAGGAGCTCTCCGCCCTGTGTGGGCCGGGGGAGTGGCCTCTTGCGCTTGCGAAAGTCACCTACGTTCAGGGCCACGAGGACATTGGTAGGCGCGGCCCGTCGGTTAGCTTCGATCCGATCGGTGGTCTCGATGTCCGATCCTGGAACGAAGCGGCGGACAAAGCTATTGGCGGCACATCCCTCATAGCGCCACGGGGCGGCATGGCAGTATCCCTCCACAGGGTTGCGATGAACATGCCGGAACTCCTACTAACGACCGCGCAACTCATGGCGATTGCGGGAACGCTCGGGCGGGCGCAAAAAATGAAGATCGCATGGCGCTGCACACTCGACGATATCGACGCAATTTCCCACCAGCCCAGGTTCGCCCAGCGCGGCAGGCTCTATATTCGCTTCACCGATGACTCTGCGATCAGACTCATGGCCGGGATGCTGTCCGCCAAGAAAGCCAGAGCCCTCGTCGAAGCGTTTCATCAGAGAACGGGACGTTAACGACCTTCATTACCCAACAGGACGCTACCCCACAGCAATTGATCCATCCGCTGGATGAGCAGAGCACTGGGATAAGTCGTGCGTGCACCGACTTTGCTCGGGTTTCTCCTGCACGTTGCATAACGTCTTAAATGTCCAGTCTGTCATGGTTCAGATTGTGAATTCTAGACCTCCGTTCACTTTATTCAGTGAGGAGAAATCTCTATCGATGGCCGGTTGAGATACCTATGCTTGGCGGTGACGGGCGCCACGCAATTGGTGTCGGTCACTGGGAAGTATCGAAGAGAGGATCCCGCAATGAGCATCATGGACAAGTTCAGACTGGATGGGAAAGTAGCCTACGTAACTGGAGCCGCGCAGGGGATCGGTGAGGCGCTCGCGACCGGGCTGGCCGAAGCTGGTGCGGATGTCGCGGTCGTCGATATCAACCTGGAGAAGGCCGAGGGCACGGCTAAGAATATTGCTGAGGCAACGGGACGAAAGACGAAGGCGTACGCAGTCGATGTCACCGTTGCAGAGAACGCCCCGAAGCTTGTGGAGCAGGTTGTTGCAGACTTCGGAGGCCTACACATCGCTTTCCACAATGCTGGGATGGCGCACAACGTTCCTTCGGAAGACCTGTCCGTTGAAGACTGGCATAGGATGATCAACCTCAACATGCATGCGGTGTTCTTCGGAACGCAGGCCGCGGGTCGCTACATGCTCGAGAACGGTGGTGGATCGATCGTCAACACGGGCTCCATGTCCGGATCGATTGTGAACGTGCCCCAGCCGCAGATTCACTACAACACTTCGAAGGCCGGTGTTGTGCATATGTCCAAATCTTTCGGTGTGGAATGGGCGGACAGGGGCGTTCGGGTCAACACAATCAGCCCCGGCTACATCGGTACCGAACTACTTCAGTCGGAAGAGCTCGCACCGCTTCGCGATGAATGGGCCGGCGTAACCCCGCAGCGCCGCCTGGGCCGTCCCGATGAGCTCGCTGGCATCGCCGTCTACCTGGCTAGCGATGCAAGCACGTACGCAACAGCGTCCGACTTCATCGTCGATGGTGGATACACCGCCGTGTAACCCACGTATGCATAACGTGCCGGGCTTACACGAACCTGCACGGTGATCGAGTCCGGGGCCTGACCGCACGTGAAGTGCAGTTGGGTCCCGTCCTTGTTGGCGGGGTAAGCTTCGGGGACTTCAGCGCGACGGTACGCCCATGTGCGCTGGGTTGCTACGGATAGGGTGGCACCGTGAACGTAGCGAAAAATGTACGAATGCGGACGAGCGTCACCGGTGTCGTTGTTGCCTCCGCTCTTCTTGTGGCGGCCTGCTCGGGCGATGAGACGGATGAGGGGGCTGAGCTCCCGGAGGTAGCTGACCTAACTCTCAGCCCTCAGGGCGACTCTGGTGATTGGCTTAAAGATGAGTACGCCAACGGAGTGGCAGATCCTTTCTAGATATCTGGCTTCCTTTGTGCGCTCGACGGCGACGTCGCGGTCGAATCAAGCGACGAGAATGGTGCCTACGAGGTCCGCGGATGGGATGTTCGTAGCGGCGAACAAGTGTGGGCTATCGAAGGTTCCACCTGCAGTCCCTCGGAAACCAGTGATGGCACCGTCCTCACTCTCGACATGGCTGACAGCACTTGGCAGGTTGCCGATATTGCCACCGGGGACATTGTGGACGATCTCGCCGTTGACTCGTCGAAGGCATACGGCGGCGTTCACATAAGTGCGCGGGTGGACGACGTTGTCCTACTCGACATATCTTCCGTGGGGCTTTTCGCGGTCAATGGCGAAGAAGCACTGTGGGAGGCCGGTATTGAGGCGCCCACCGAACTCCACGTTCTCGACGATGGTCTGCTCGCGGTGACTCTCGGCGGCGCTAATGAAAGCCGCGTCCTCAATCTTGATACCGGCGAGACCATCGCAACGATTCACCGTGATGACCCTGTGTGGGCAGCTGATGGCTACATCGTTGAAAACGATCCCGATGCCCCCGAGTACGCGGCTTTCGATGTCGATGGCGACAGCGTTGACACCAGCTCTGGGAAGCCCATGCACGCCTTCGTCCCCACACCCGCTGAAGGCGTCCTCTTCCCGGTTGAGGAACATCTAGCCGCCGGACCCGTCATTGCCGTCGCGGCCGATGGAACTCCGGCCCACTTTGAGAACGAGAGCGGGAAGGTGTTCACGCAGGATGGTGAGTTTGGCGTTGACGGTGTCGAACCGTACGACGTTGCCGGTGTGTCCGCCGACGGTTCGCTATTCCTCCTGAAGGCTGGGCAGGAGCTCACGCTTATCGATTCCGAAGGTAATGAGCTACTTACCCGCCCGGCGGCCGAAGGGACCCTCATCATTGCATCCGGATATTTCGTGTGCGACTCCAAGAACACGACCGAAGTGTTCCTCCCTCAGGAGTAGTCGCTGAACACCGGAGCAGAGGCCCGCAATCGAGGCCGCGGTTCGCTACTGAGGTTATAGCCAGCCGCACGAGCAACGGTTTGCAGTGGGCGTGCTGGCCGACCGTGGGGACAATCGCCCCAAAAACCTGACAAAGCTGAACGCCCGCGGAATAATCCGCGGGCGTTCGCTACCTGGTGGGGCTGCAGAGAGTCATTGGCTCTCTGCAGCTATGACACCTTCTTACTAGGACAGATCCGGTGCCGGCATGCCGACGTAGACGGTCTCGAGGTATTCCTCGATGCCTTCCTTGCCGCCTTCGCGTCCCATGCCGGATTGCTTGAGGCCGCCGAAGGGAGCCGCCGTGTTGGAGATGGTGGCGGAGTTGACTCCGAGCATGCCGATCTCCAGCTTCTCCGCGAGGCGGAGGACCCGGGGCAGATCGTTCGTGTGGAAGTAGCCCGCGAGGCCAACCGAGTCGGCGTTGATGATCTTGATGAGCTCCTTCTCGTCGGAGAAGGACACGACGGGAGCGACGGGGCCGAAGATTTCTTCGGTCATGATCTCCGCGTCGGGTGCCACGTTCGTGAGGACCGTGGGTGCGAAGAAGTAGCCGGAGTCGCCGACTCGTTCACCACCGGTCTCAACGTTGGCGCCTGCTTCGATTGCGCGCTGGACAAGCCCGGTGACATCATCGAGCTGCTTCTGGCTGACGAGCGGTCCAACATCGATTCCGTCCTCGGTGCCTGCGCCGACGGTCTTGGCTGCGAGGGCCTTCGTGAACTTCGTCGTGAACTCGTCGTAGACGTCCTCGTGAGCGAAGAAATGGTCAGCCGCGTTGCAGGCCTCACCCATGTTACGGATCTTTGTGGCGACGGCCGCGTCGACTGCCTTATCAATGTCGGCATCCTCGAAGACGATGAAGGGCGCGTTGCCGCCGAGCTCCATTGAGGTGCGCAGAACGTTGCCGGCGGCTTCCTTTAGGAGGGCCTTGCCGACTGCCGTGGAGCCCGTGAAAGACAGCTTGCGCAGGCGCGAGTCCTCGATGATCGGACCGGTAATGTCGCGGGACGACTTCGAGGGAATAACTGACAGGACGCCATCGGGCAGTCCCGCCTCCTGCATGATCTTCCCAAAGAAGAGCGAAGTTAGCGGGGTTTCCTTCGAGGGCTTGAGGATCGCGGTGTTACCCGCGGCGAAGGCGGGGCCCGCCTTGCGGGTGGCCATAGCCAGCGGGAAGTTCCAGGGCGTAATGAACAGGCAGGGGCCGACGGGGCGGCGCACGACGATTGCCTGGAGGTGGCCTTCGGGGATGCGGAAGTAGTCGCCGCGGATCCGGGTGGCCTCTTCCGCGAACCAGCGGAGGAAGCTCGCGCCGTAGGCAACTTCGCCAGCCGCCTGGTCGAGGGGCTTCCCCATTTCCAGGGTCATGATAAGGGCGAGGTCCTCGGCGTAGGTCGTTGTGGCGAGCTCGAAAGCCTTGTAGAGGATGTCGGAGCGAACCCTGGGGGAGGTGGCCGCCCACTCCTCCTGCGCGGCGACCGCAGCATCGAGGGCTTCCTTACCGTCCTGTGGGCTGGCGGACGCAACGGAGGTGAGAACTTCGCCGGTCGCCGGGTTGAGAACATCGAAGCGTTCACCGGTGCTAGACGCCCGCCATTCCCCGCCAATGAACAGGTCGGTGGGGATGCGGGACAGGAGCTCTGAGATTCGGTTATCGGACATTGTCACTTCTCCTTCGAAGTAAGCCTGAGGGGAGTGGCGTACTTTCTACCCCTACTCTATGTGTCCACCTCGTCGAATTGTCCTTGAGGCCGAACTACTTCGGGCCCGCCGGGAAAACTCGTTGAAGCAATTTCAAATATTTAGTTGACAAGGATTAATTCCTAGGCCATGATCGCATCACGGATCGTATACGATTGAGTATGCGAACTAGTCAGGTTGTGATCTGACAGCTGGACCGACCAGCACCACATGCAAAAGAGCAGGCGTTGAGTGCCACAGTCGTTTCCCAGACACTCGATCACTCCGTGGGGAAGATCGTCGCTGTCCACCTCTCTTACCCGTCCCGTGCCGCCCAGCGCGGACGCACCCCGAAGGAAGCGTCGTGCTTCCTGAAGGCCGCCTCCCCTCTGACCGGCCCCGGCGAGGTTGTTCGCCCCGAGGGTACCGAGCTGCTCGTCTTCGAAGCAGAGATTGCCCTCGTGATTGGCAAGGCTGGCCGCAACATCTCCGAAGAGGATGCCTGGCCGCACGTCGGCTGGGTGACCGCAGGTAACGACATGGGTCTGCTCGACTTCCGCGCCGCGGATAAGGGCTCGAATGTTCGCTCGAAGTCCGGTGATGGCATGACCCCCGTTGGTCCGCAGCTCATCGATGCAACCAAGGTCGATCCAGCAACGCTACGCATTAAGGCCACCGTTGATGGCAAGGTTGTTCAGGGCAACTCCTCCTCCACCCTGCTGTTCAGCTTTTCCCACTTCATTGCGGACCTGTCCCGCTTCATGACTCTGGAGCCGGGCGACATTATCCTCACGGGAACGCCTGCCGGCTCTTCCGTTCTCCAGCCCGGCCAGACCGTCACCGTCGAGGTGTTCTCCGAGACCGATCCGTCGCTCACTTCCGGTGAGCTCACCACCACTGTTGTTGCCGGCCCGGCACTCGCTGACATTGGTTCGGCACCTGCTGCCGATGACAAGCAGCGGATCGATGCGTGGGGTTCGCGTGAAGAGGCCGGTCTTGAGCCCGAGTTTGAGCTGACCCCCGAACTGCGCGAGCGCCTTTCGAACGTTGCCGTTGCGACCCTGTCCTCGGTTCTTCGAAAGCACGGCTACGCCAATGTCTCCATCGATGGCGTGCACCCGATTGTGGCCGGCACAAAGATTATTGTCACTGCCCGCACGCTTCGCTACGTTGCTCACCGTCCAGACCTGTTCAAGGCGAAGGGTGGCGGCTTCAACGCACAGAAGCGCGCCATCGACACCGTTAACGAGGGTGAAGTGCTGGTCATGGAGGCCCGGGGGCGGGAGATGGCGGGAACGCTCGGTGACATTCTTGCTCTGCGTACCAAGGTGCGCGGCCCGGGCCGCCACGGTGTGTCGAACGTCTTCTACCTTTACCTGCGCGATCCGGACGGTCTCCGCGTCGAGATCTACACGTAGGACTACTACACGGGCGACCCTGACAACTCGACCGTCACCTGGGATGTTCACGACAACCAGCGTCGTGACTGGTGGGGTAACCCCGTTGTGCCCTGTTGGTACACCGAGGCTTCTGCTGTTCTCGACCTTGACGGCGACGTGCGGCCGCTCCGCGAGCGCCTCGAAGCGAAGGAAATGGATGTCACCATCGGTGCCGACGGCTTCTCGCACACCCGCGAGGGTGACACGCTTGAGGGCTTCAAGCTCGGTGAGCAGGTGTAAGTCATGACGACCACAGCACAGCCCGAGATTATTCTCGACGAAAAGAAGTCCGAGGACCGCAGGGTCGCTCTCGGCACGCTCGTTGGAACGGCGGTGGAGTGGTACGACTTCTTCATCTATGCCAACGCGGCAGCAATTGTCCTCGCCCCACTCTTCTTCGATCCGTTCGTGGAGAGCTCGGGTGAGCTGGCTGGTCGACTCGTCTCGTTTGCCACGGTCGGCATCTCCTTCTTCTTCCGCACCCCCGGCGTGGCAGTAGCGGGACACTGCGGCGACAAGCTGGGCCGTAAGGCCATGCTCGTTGCCACGCTCATGCTCATGGGCACCGCTACCTTCCTCATCGGTGTTCTTCCCACCTACGCGCAGATCGGCCTCTGGGCTCCCGCCCTGCCACTCCTTCTGCGTATCGCGCAGGGCTTCGCTGCCGGCGGCGAATGGGGAGGGGCTGCGCTTATGGCGGTTGAGTACGCACCGGCGAAGAAGCGCGGCCTGTTCGGTGGTTTCCCGCAGATTGGTGTTCCTTTCGGCATGCTCATGGCAACCGTCGCCCCCTGGGTTGTTGATGCCTTCACCACCGAAGCGCAGTTTATGTCGTGAGGTTGGTATATCCCGTTCCTGTTCTCGATCGTTCTCATTGTGATCGGCATGGTCATTCGCCTTGGAGTGTCCGAATCGCCGGTCATGGAGGAGACCGCCGAGTCTGAAGAGCAGGTTCGCCTCCCCATTATCGAAATGTTCCGCACCTCGTGGCGGCCGCTCGTCCAGGGCGCTCTCATCTTCATGGGTAACGGCGTGGCCGGATACATGATCGCTGGCGGATATGTGCTGTCCTATACGGTCAACGATCTTGATCTTGATCGAGAAACGATACTCACGATCATTTCGATTACCTCGGCCGTATGGATTGGTACCACGATCCTTGCTGCCTGGACGTCGGACAAGATCACGCGTAAGAGGACGTACCACATCGGCTTTATCTCGCAGCTGCCGTGGGTGTTCCCTCTGTTCATGCTGATCGATACCCAGAACTATGGTCTTATCGCCCTCGGCCTTATCGTTCTCGCCATCCCGCTCGGATTCACCTACGGGCAGCGGTCCGCAATGTTTGCCGAAATGTTCCCCGCGAAGATCCGCCACTCCGGTGACGGCCTTGCCAACGCTATCGGTGCGATTCTCGGCGGTGCGTTCGCCTCGCTTATTGCGACCGCTCTCCAGGCTGAGTTTGGAACGTCGATGGCGGTGGCCACCTACATCTTCGTTATCACGGCAGTTGCCCTGGTTGCGACGATCATGGTGAAGGACCGCACCGGCAGGCCGCTCACGGCCGAGGCCGATGCGGAACTGAACAGGAAGATCGAGAAGGTTGCGGAGAAGGGCGGCGGTACCCCGGCGCACTTCGAACGCGGCGCAGGTTTCTAGCTGCCACGACCGATCCGTCTGCCACCGGCAATGGTTCTTATCACGTACCCACCCAGACCGTAAGATGGTGGGCGCGGGCCCCGGCCCGCCCCACATCTTGTCCGGTCACACCAGAAAGATTCACCATGGTCAGGACAGCATCGTCCGCTTCTAAGTCAGATATGGTCTACAGCCAGCTGCGCACCCGCATCATCGACGGTCAGTACAGCCCCGGCTATCGGCTCATCCTCAGCACCCTTGCTGACGACTTCGGAGTGTCGACCGTCCCGGTCCGAGAAGCAATTCGCTGGCTCGAATCCGAAGGCCTGGTTGAATACACCCACAATGTAGGAGCGCAGGTGTCCACTGTCGATGCCTCCTCCTACGCGGAGTCGATGACTGTCCTCGCCCACCTGGAGGGAGCGGTGACCGCACTGTCGGCACCGCACCTGACGGAGGCGGACCTGGAAGAAGCGGAGCACTACAACCGGGACATGCGTGTCCTCGTTGAGTCCGCGAATTTCGACTCGAATGCATACCGCAGGCTTAACGGGCACTTTCATAGGGTGCTTGGCATCCGTTGCCCGAACGAGCGTATGCACACCCTTATGTCCACCGAGGCCGAGCGGGTCAACCGGATCCGCCGCACGTCCTTCAAGTTCACCGCGTCCCGGTCGATCCTCTCGATCGAGCAGCACGCACATCTTCTCCACCTCATCCGCACAGGTGCGGATGCAACTGAGATCGAGATGTATGCCAGGGAGCATAAGCTCCTTTCGCTCTATGACGCCCTGAACAAGATTGACGATTAGCCCCAGCGGCTTGCCTCATCCGAACTTACAAAGATGTGAAGGATGAATCATGAAGTTCCACCACCACGGAACCACGGATACGTGTCCGAAAACCCTCGTACCTTCCCACCCGCGGGAGTTGGGGTCAGGCGGCCCGAAGAACTGCCCGACGAGATTGATGTTCTGATCGTCGGCTCCGGCCCCGCCGGCATGCTGACAGCAGCTCAGCTTTCGGTGTTCCCCGACATCACCACCTGCATCATCGAGAAGCGCGACTCGCGCCTCGAACTGGGCCACGCGGATGGCGTGCAGGCCCGCACCGTCGAAACTTTCCAGGCTTTTGGCTTCCGCCGCGAAATCGTTGACGAGGCCTACATTATTAAGGAAACGGCCTTCTGGAAGCCGGACCCGGAAAACCCGGACCACATTGTCCGCTCCGCGGTTACCGACGATGACCCGCTCGAGATCTCCGAGTTTGAACACATTGTTGTGAATCAGGCTCGCGTCCTCGACTACTTCCGCGAGTTCATGGCCAACCAGCCGTCGAAGATGGCACCCCACTACGGCTTCGAATTCGTCAGCCTCGAGGTTGGCGAAGGCGAATACCCGGTCGAGGTTGAGCTGCTTGTGACGGCCGGTCCGGATGAGGGGAAGACACGAAAGGTCCGCGCCAAGTATGTTCTCGGCGCTGACGGTGCTCACTCGAGGGTCCGCAAGTCGATTGGTGCCACCCACCAGGGGAACGTCTCCTACCATGCCTGGGGTGTGGCTGACGTTCTCGCGCACTCCGATTTCCCCGATATTCGCCTCAAATCGATCATTCATTCGAACAAGGGCTCGATCCTTCACATCCCCCGCGAGGGCGGCTACCTGTTCCGCACCTATGTTGACCTCGGTGAGGTCCCGGAGGACGACAACCGGCAGATCCGCAAGACCCCTCTCGAGGAGATCATTAAGAAGGGCAACGATATTCTCGCGCCCTACAGCTTTGACGTTCAGGACGTCGCCTGGTGGTCCGTTTACGAAGTGGGCCACCGGGTCACCGACCGCTTCGACGACGTGGTCAAGACCGACAGCGAGTAGCATCCGCATGTCTTCATTGCCGGCGATGCCTGCCACACCCACTCGGCAAAGACAGGCCAGGGCATGAACGTGTCCATGCAGGACGGCTTCAACCTCGGATGGAAGCTTGCCCAGGTGCTGCGCGGCTACTCCTCGGAGAAGATCCTTCGCACCTACACGCAGGAACGCCAGCAGATCGCCCAGGACCTCATCGACTTCGACCTCGAATGGTCCGGCCGTATGGCAGGTTCCGGCGATGACGAGTCGATCGAAGAGTTCTACGTCCGCACCGCCGAGTTCCCGGCCGGTTTCATGACCGAATACAAGCCCGGCCTGCTCACCTCCGGTGAAGCCAAGCAGGAACTTGCCACCGGTTACCCACTCGGTAAGCGCTTCAAGTCCGCCCGCGTGGTTCGCAGAGCAGACGCCAACGATCTGCACCTGGGCCACCAGCACAGGGCCGATGGACGCTGGCGTATCTACGTCTTCGCCGACCGGGCGCACCCGTCCGAACATTCGAAGCTCGACGACTTCGCCACCTGGCTCGGTGAGGACGCGGCCTCCCCGGTGGTCCGCCACACGAAGGCGGGGGACGATGCCGACTCGGTCTTTGACGTCAAGATCATCTACCAGCAGCTGCACCGCGACTTCGAGATCACTCAGGCACCGGCGGTGTTCCGCCCCAAGACCGGTCCCTTCCAGCTGGAAGATTGGAACCAGATCTACGGCACCCTCGCCGATGAAGACATCTTCGACATTCGCGGTATCTCCCGCGACGGAGCCGTCGTGATCGTTCGCCCCGACATGTACGTCGCCCACATCGCGGCCCTGGACGACACCGACTCCATTGCCCGCTTCTTCGAGCCGATTTTCGACTTGAGCTAACCAAGGGGAAGGCCAGCGTGCTAGGCGCTGGCCCTCCCAACTCAAGGCTTCTCATCAAGTTGCCTGTGAGTCCAACTCACGAGTGTGCCCACCTCACTAGGCTTCTTATCAGGCCCCTCCTGAAGCTCAGGCTTCATAGCCCGCGGCCTACGACTTGCTCCGCGGCCGTCCCGGAAGGACAGACATGCTAGACAGCACAGCGATCGACCAGATCGCCAGCGAGCTCGCCGAAGCTGACAGGACCCGCGAGCTCATTCCCCGAATCACGAAACGGTTCCCCGACGCCACGGTTGAGGACTCGTACGAGATCCAGGGAGTGTGGCGTGACCAGCAGATCGTTGCTGGTCGGCGCCTCGTCGGCCGAAAGATCGGCCTTACCTCGAAAGCCATGCAGGCGGCCACCGGAATCACCGAACCCGACTACGGCGTCATGTTCGATGACACGGTGTACGAGAATGGTTCGATCATCGACTACAACCGGTTCCTCAATGTCCGCATCGAAGTTGAACTTGCTTTCCTCCTGAAGGCCCCTCGAGGGCCCACACTGCTCAATTTTCGACGTACTGTGAGCAACCGAATATGTTGTTCCCGCACTCGAGATCCTCAACTCGCACATCGAGCTTGAAGGCCGCACCATCGTTGACACAATCTCCGATAATGCCGCCTACGGCGGCATGGTGATCGGCGGCAACCCGACGAAACCGGATGCCGTTGACCTGCGCTGGGTATCGGCCCTGCTTTACAAGAACGAAACGATTGAGGAAACGGGCGTTGCCGCCGGTGTCCTCAACCACCCGGCCACGGGCGTGGCCTGGCTGGCCAACAAGTTCCACCAGCACGGTTCCCGCCTCGAAGCGGGCGAACTCATCCTCGCAGGCTCGTTCACTCGACCCATGTGGGTGGAGCAGGGCGACAGCGTGCTGTGCGACTACGGCCCGATGGGGACGGTGTCATGTCGGTTCGTCTAGAACTCCCGCCCACCTTCGGCCAGGTCCTTGCCAAATCCACTCGCTCCCAGGTGGGCATGTGGATCAGCTCGGGAAGCACCATTAACGCAGAAATATGCGCAGGAAGCGGGCTCGACTGGGTCCTCATCGACGGCGAACATTCCCCGCTGTCGCTCGAGTCAATCCAGGTCCAGCTGCAGGCCGTTGCACCCTACCCGGCAACACCCGTTGTCAGGCTTCCCGTCAACGACACGGTCCTCATCAAGCAGTATTTAGACCTTGGTGCACAAAACCTCCTCATCCCCATGGTCAACACCGCTGACGAAGCGGCAAAGGCTGTAGCCGCCACCCGATATCCTCCCGAGGGTGTCCGCGGAGTCGGCTCGGCTCTTGCGCGAGCGGCGCGCTGGAACCGCGTCGAGAACTACCTGACAAAGTCGAACGACGAATACGTCTACGTCATCGTCCAAATCGAATCTGCCCAGGCCGTCGAGAACGTCAAGGAGATCTGCGCAACCCCGGGCGTTGACGGCATCTTTATCGGCCCCTCCGATCTTGCCGCCTCCATGGGACTCATCGGTCAGCAGGCGCACCCCGATGTTGTCGCAAACATCAAGAAGACAATCGCGGCTGCCCGCGACGCTGGCATCCCCGTCGGCATCAACGCCTTCGACCCGAAGCTCGCACACGGCTACATCGATGAAGGTATCGCCTTCATTCTTGTCCAAGCCGACGTTGCGATCCTCGCCCGCCAATCCGAGGCCCTTGCCACCACCTTTATCCCCATCCAGCAAGGCGAGGAGCAGGCAGGAAAGCCGGGTGAAGAGCGAGCCAGCTACTAGGCGAACATGAGCTTCATGGCACCGCGGCGGAGGTCATGACAGAAGCTATGGCACCGGGAAGATGATCCCCGGCGGAATTAATCTGCCGGGGATCGTTGTTGGGGAAGATGCTCGGTTTGTGAGGCGGCATCCACTCCGTGTCTCTTGAGAGCGTCCGCCTGGATGTTTATGGTGAGAAGCAATTGCACTCCCCGGCCTCGCCATGGAAGCTACAGGGGAGTCCTTCTTTTTTTCTGACTAAAGTGACCCACGTCTGGCGGTGCTGGTCGGGTACGTAGCCACGGTCATTGAACGAACCAACCGTGCTCTGTGATTCCCAAGGATTCATCGTTGCTTTCGCGTGGGACAATAGCCTCGTGGTTAATATTTCCGAAGAAGAGTTCGAGGAAGCCGTTGCCGACGCGCTCGATATGGTTCCCGACGAGCTCATGGATGCTGTCGACAACGTCGTCTTCCTGATCGAAGACGAACCGGCTCCCGACATGGTTGGTCCGGATCAGCGTGATGAAGATGGCTTGCCCGCCCTTCTCGGACTGTATGAAGGCATTGCCCTCACGGATCGTGATGATGGATGGGCGGGGGCACTGCCCGCCACGATCTTCATTTTCCGAGGCCCACTGTCACGCTGGTGCGAAACCAGGGAAGAACTTATCCACGAGATTGCCGTGACCGTTATTCACGAAATCGCCCACCATTTCGGAATCGACGACGACCGGTTGCACGCGCTCGGATGGGGGTAGTGGGCACCGCAGGGTAATAATTGGGCAACGGTCAGCAATAACGGGCCCGGCTTAGCCTGTCCTTGATCAAGATTCTCCGCCGGCGTCACGGATGTCAGTCTGATATTTCTCGGGTGCGGGCATGGACGTAAGATCGCGGGATCCCGGCCTGAGTTCGTGGAACCTTCCTCTGATCGTCTTTTTCGTGGAAGAGTTAGTGTCATGGAACTACGGCATGTGATCGCAGTGGGGGAACCCCGTTCAACTGTTCTCCTGTTGCACGGTTTTGGGGAACACTCCGCTCGGTATTCGCACATCATTGAGATTTTTGCGGAAGCCGGATATGACGTGTTCAGCTACGACCAGGCAGGGCACGGGCGGGCCGCCGGGCCCCGGGCGCAGGTCGATATGCCGGAGCTGCTCAAAGACCACCGGGCGGCTCGCGCAGAAGTCATGGCACGAAAAAGAACGGACACCCTCGTTCTATTCGGACACTCGATGGGTGGTCTGATCACGGGAATGTCTGCGCTCATTGACCCGCGTGGCGTCGATGCTGTTGTCCTGTCCGGTCCGGCCTTCCGACAGTTCCCGGAAGTCGCACCCATCATTGCGGAGATCGGATACGGTCTTTCAAGGTTCCTGCCAAGGATTCCAATTGTCAACATTGACACGAAGGACCTGAGCCGCGATCCGTTCGTGGTGCGAGCATACGAGCGTGACCCGCTTGTTCATCACGGATGGGTGCCGATGCTCACGGGCACGTCGATGGCAGTACATGGCCGGAAAGCACTGGACAATGCCAGCGCGTGGAAGAAGGGCCTGCCGCTCTACGTTGTTCATGGCGAGGACGATCAGATGGCTAACATCGAGGGATCCCGAGAGTTTGTCACGAGTGTAAAAGACTCCGGATCCCCAGCAGAGCTCGTGACCGTGCCTGCCGGATTCCACGAAGTGCTCAACGAGCCGGACTCAGAACAGGTCGTGGAAGACATCATCCAGTGGCTAAACAATCGAGTTTAAGCAGGTGGCGGCGGCCCTGCTTAACCGATGTGCGGGTCAAGAATGGGTACGGTAAAGGGGTGAGTCCCATATCATTCTTCCGCAAGAAGCGCTCCCAGCCGGTCGAGAAGGTCGCCGAACCATCGGCGACCTCCCCGATCGAGGCCACCGCCTCGCCAAGCCTGGACAATGCTCTGCCAGTGGAGCCGGAGCGTCCCGCACCGGCTCTCGACAGGAGCCTCGACGAGGAAACGGACGCGGCGTACGCTGCGATCACCGAAGCTTTCGCGCAGTGGCGGGAAAGCCTGTCACTGAAGACGGACGATATTGTTCTCTCCGCCGACGAACCAACGGTTCTTGACCTGTCGAGTCTCCACCCGACGGGTGCAGCCCAGTTCTATTCAGGCAGCCCCACCCCGCTCACGTCGGTATTCCGCGAATCGGAAACCCAGGGCAGGGCGCGAACCAAGATTAATGCGCTCCTTGAAAAGCAACGCAGTCTGGAAGAGTCCTACGGTTCGGCCCCGATCTCCCTCGTCATGGGGACCCTCACATGGTCGGAGATCCGCCCCAAGAAGCAGTCTGCCTCCGAACCCGAGCCGGGTGACAACGCTGATGACGTTGAACTGGGAGCGGCCTTCGATGAGACCGGTCAAATCTCCCTCGACGATGCCGAAGAGGTCTCCGAGGAACCAACTGGCCCTCAGATCATTGAAGTAACGGAACCCGCGCTCCGCCGCGTTGTTCATGTCGTCGCATCGACAGCAGCGGATCCCGTCCTCACCCTCGGCCACGAAGCCGATATCTCCTCTTCCGTGCTTGGTGCCCTGCGCCGTCACGGCGCACCCGTGGAAGCCGTGGCTGAGATCCGCACCCTCGCCCACGACCCGGAGACCCAGGAATCGGCGCTGGCCCGCCTGCGGGAGCTGGCGCGCGTCTACCTGCCCGGCTGTGAATACCGGAGTGTCACGCTCCTCGCCCTTGCTTCCTCCCCGTCCGCGATCCTGCACGACGACCTGGTGACGATGGAGCCGAGGATCCGCGGTTCCCGGCTCATTGCCCGCCTCGTTTCCGAAACCCCGAGCAACGAGCAGATCGAGGCCGATCCCTACGATCGCTCACCCCAGGAAGAGCGCGGTGCCGGCCAGCTCGATGTTACCGAACTCGATATTGTTGACGCGGTTGCCGGTGGCACCTCCGTCTTTATTGACTCGGCTCCGGGCACGTCCCCAAGGCGCGTCCTTGCCTCAATCGCATCAGATATTGCCGCCTCCGGTAAGTCTGTCCTCTACCTGTACGGCAACTCTTCTGCTCACCGGGCCTTCACCGGCCAGCTCAACATCATGGGACTTGGCGATCTCGTTGCTGACTTCGGCAAGGTCTCCGAAGTACCGATGCGCCTGCGCACCGGTATGCGACTTAAGTCGCCAACAATTGACGCCGAGGCCGTCTCCGAGCGCAATGCTCAGCTCGAATCTGACCGTGAAGCCCTCGTTGAGTTCATGTCGGCACTCCATGAAACCTCACCCAAGTGGGGTGTATCCGCCTACCAGCTGCTCACTCAGATTGTTGAGATGTCGCTGGAAGAAGACGGAGCGAAGACGAAGGTGCGGTTCAGCGAAGACGTTGTTACCGCGCTGTCCGATGAGGAAGCACGCGGACGGGCCGCGGCCCGCCTCGACGAGGCGCTCCGCCTCGATCGCAGAGCATCCGAATCCAACCCGTGGGCCCGCTCCACGATCTTCACGGATGAGGACGCCACCGCTGCACACAAGCGGGTCACCCACCTTGCCGACATCAGCCTTCCCGCTCTTCTCGACCAGGTGCAACGGGCCTCCGCCGAAACCGGGCTCCGCAAGGCCGAGACGCTCAATGACTGGGCTGAGCAGCTTGAGCTCCTCTCCGAAGTCTCCGACACACTCGATACCTTCCGCCCCCACATCTACGAACGCTCCGTGGCCGACATGCTGATTGCCACGGCATCGAAGGAATGGCGGAACAGCCGCGGGGCCACCATGGGAATGTCGGAACGCAGGCACCTGAAGAAGGAAGCCCGCGACATGGTCCGTGCCGGTCAGGAAGTCACCGACCTCCACGCCTCCCTCAGCAAGGTCGAAAGGGAACGCGAACAGTGGCGCCTTCTCGCCGAGCCCGGCTCGTGGCCCTCAATCCCGGAAGGAATGAGCCAGCTACGCTCCACCTACGGTGAGGTCCGTGCCGAGATCGACGAGGTCATGGAATTCCTGCCCGACGGCGGGGAGCTCACCGCTATTCCGCTTGCCGAGCTACGTAAGCGCTGCCAGGCGCTCGCCAGGGAATCCGGGGACCTTGCCGATTTGCCGCGTAGGAATTCGCTTCGCGGCGAGATCGAAAAGGACGGCCTAACCGAGCTCTACGCGGATCTGACCGACAGGTCCATCCCTGCCGACAAGGCTGGGAGCGAACTTCATGCGGCCCACCTTGCCTCCGTCTTCGAGCACATGTTCTCCTCGACGCCCGCGCTCGCGGCCGGTGCGGGAACCCGTGCCAATGATCTTGTGGCCCGCGTTGTTCAGCAGGATCGTGAACACGTGGAGTCAATGCCTCAGTATATTAACCGTGCCGTGGTCTCGAACATGAGGTCGAAGATCACGAAGAAGAAGGACCAGACCCTCGAGGTCGACTCCTATCTGGCCGAACACGGTGCGGCCGGGCTCCGGGATGCTATCGCCAGGCACGGCGAGCTACTTCAGGCCGCTCGCCCCGTCTGGGCAATGTCAGCAGTAACCGTTGCGCAGTTCATTCCTCCCATGAAGTGGGCGGATGTTGTCATCCTCGACGGCATCGACAATGTCGAACTGGCACAGCTTGTTCCCGCAATTCTGCGTGGCGGTACACTCGTTGTTGCCGGCCGTCTCCAGAGCCGCGGTGAGGCCGTTTCGGCCCTGTCTAAGATTCTTCCCGTGGCAAGCCTGCCCACACTGTCCTCAAAGCATGATGAGATGACGGCAAGCTTCCTGTCGAGCAACGGTTTCTCCACCGATCTTGCCGTGTACCCGGGAGCGCCCACCCGCCCCATGCCCAAGCTCAAGGTCGTCGAGGGCACGGGAGTGCCCGGACCGAAGTCGGGACTCGTGGAAGGCCCCGAGAAGGAAGTCGAGGCGGTTGTTGAGGCCGTTGTTGACCTGGCGCTTTCGAGGCCGGGCGAGTCCGTCGGCGTGATTTCGCTGAACGCGGCACACGCGGAGAGGATCCGTGCATCGATCCGTTCCGTTGCTCGCACCTCCTCGGCGCTTGGGGACCTCACGGATCCCACGGTTAAGGAACCGTTCACCGTCGTGGACGCCATGTCCAACACGGCACTGCGCAGGGACCACATCATCCTGACAGTGGGCCTGGGCAAGACCGTTCACGGCAGGGTACTGCACTCGTTTGGTGACCTGTCGACCCCGGCTGGCGTTGAGGGTCTTGTTTCGGCACTCGAGTCGCCCCGCAAGTCGCTCACCATGATTTCCTCGTTCGAGGCCTCCGACATTGACCGGAACAGGCTCGGAACGCCCGGCTCGATTCTGCTCGTTGACCTGCTCGAGGCCTACCGGAAGCAGGCGCCTGCCGAGGATCCGGCCGAGGGCGAAGGCAATGCGCTTCTGCGCGACCTGGCCCTGCGCCTTCAAGAACGCGGCTACCGTGCTCGCGTGAGTTACCGCAGGGGAGAGTCGCTCTCGATCCCTCTCGTCGCCGGCCACGATGAGATCCCGGGAACCTGGGCAACCGCCGTCACGATCGATAACGAGCGATACGCGGAAGAGAAGTCCTTGCGCAGGCGCGACCAGTTCTGGCCCGCGATGCTGTCGGGTCGGGGATGGCGGGTGGTGCCCACTGTCACCACCTCCGTGTTCTTCGATCCCCAAGCCGAAATTGAACGGATCATCTCGTCGGTTGATGCTGTCCGCGACGAGGTGCGTCAAGCAGCCTCCCGGAAGAAGACCGGGAAGAACATCCCGGCTCACCTGGATCTGACAACAATCGACGATGACCTGGATGAACCTCAGGGTCGGCCCCGCGGGCCACGCCCGAAGGTCTCTCCGGGTATGCCGCTCGCGGCGTACTCCGACGATCAGCTCGATGATCTTGTTGCCTGGATTATCAGTGACGGCAAGAACCGCAGCGAAGACGAAGTCGTTGACGCCCTCCGTTCCGAACTTGACCTGCGCCGTCGCGGCATCCAGGTTGATGTTGTACTCCGCAACGTCGTCCGCAGGCAGGTTGGTCCTGCTGTCGTGACATCAGAGAATGGCGAAGAGCCGGGTGGAGATGACCTCGGCGGTGCACAGTTCGGCGGGGAACAGCCTGCCGACGGTGATCGGCCTGCTCACAACGACGAGGGCGATCGCCTGTGAAGAAGCGTGCGGTCTACCTCTCCCGGGTTGACCGAGAGAGGCTAGAGCGGGGCGAAATCAAGACGCCCGAGGAAGCTCTCCACAAAGACGATCCGCCCGTCCGGCGGACACCGGAACGGGCGGAGACGAAAAAGAAGAGTGGATTATCCCAGCGCGATAGGGAGATCCTGGCGGAACGTCCCCCACACTGGGGCTGAGACTAGCGGTTCTGGCCCTCGCCACCGTCAGCGTTCTGAACGATCAGGAGGTCGCGGATCTCCTTGAGGACAGCAACGTCATCGGCGTCCGCTGCCGGCGCTTCCTCAACACCAGCATTGCGGCGCTCAGCAAGCTTGTTCATCGGGAGGATGATGAAGAAGTAGAGGGCGAGAGCAACCAGGAGGAAGCTAACAAGGGCGGTGATAACAGCGCCGGGCTTCACCGTTGCATCCCCGATCGTAAACGCAGCAACATCATCGAAATTGGGTTCACCGAAGATGCCGCCGATCAGCGGGTTAATGACCTGCTCAACGAGAGCGGTCACAACAGCGGTGAAGGCTGCGCCGATAACCATGCCAACAGCAAGGTCGATGGCATTGCCTCGGGAGATGAATTCTTTAAATCCCTGGATCATGGGATAGTCCTTTCGTAGAAGGACGACTCAACTGTGCAGGACTGCCAGCAGAGGCGTCCGTGCACTAATGCCAAGGACTAATGTAGCCTGCTCCGCGTCGATCGCAACATAGGCGTATGTGAGATTATCACCGGTTGACAGGAATCCCGACGATGCGTCGACCTCGGAGAATGCCAGGATTGTTGCGTCTGTCGCGGCCAGGATCGCTGTGCCGGTCTCATCGGAAGACCACAGATCTACCTTTGAACCCGCCGGTGTTAGCTCGGCCGGTGTTGAGAGGTAGACGGGAACGATAACGGTTCCTTCGGGAAGGCCATCAACGAGGGTTGGGCCGATCAGCATCGACTGGGTGATTGGCGTGCCCTCGGGAAGCGAGATCGAAAGACGCTGGCCCGATGCCATGTCGATTGCCTGATCTTCTGGAACAACCCCGGCAGGGGCCGGAATCTTCCGCACATCGTCCTCGGTAAGACGATGCCCAGCAGGTAGATCGCTTGCGGCCACAAGAAGCTCCGTTGGAAGAACCCGGCCGGAAGATCCAATAGCGGAAACAACAAGTGCGAGGCAGAGTGCAAGAAGAGCGGCGGTAATAAGCCTGCGCCACCGCCACAGTACCGCTCGCATCGGAGGTCTGGAAGACATAACCAGATGGTAAGGACGTGATCGGTGCTTGCCGCCTCCGTGCACGTGTCCCTGTGGATCGGAGGGGTGAGGCGGTTACCTGTGGAAGGGGAGGTAGGTACCCGAGGAGGCGTCACGAGAGCAGTGGGTGCAGAGACAAAGTGACCCGCCGGTAGAGGCGGGCCACTTTAGAAATATCGAGGTAGCCATTGGCTAACCAGAGATGGAATTGGTGCTACCGGCTGAGGGCTAGGCCTTAGCCGGCGGCCGTGCTGGCCGACGAACCACCGGACGAAGCCGATGATTTGGATGACTCGGTGGAAGAGCTGGTGCTGGTTGAGCTAGCAGGCGCAGAGTCGGAGCTCTTCGAATCCGTGGCGGTGAGGCCGTTTGACTTTGATCGGGAGTCGTTGCGGTAGAAGCCTGAGCCCTTGAAAACAACGCCAACGGAGTTGAAGAGCTTCCTGAGCTCTCCGCCGCAGGCCTCGCAGACGGTCAGCGGATCGTCAGTGAAAGACTGGTGGATATCGAACGCGTTTCCGCATGCCTTGCAGCGGTACGAATAAGTGGGCACGTGATTTACTCCGTTGGACAGGGATCTACGAAAAGTTATCGTACTCCACTGCGAGGGCTCCCAACCCGGGTCGTGGCGGGGATGACACTGGATGCCCCGGGAAAGCAGTAGGCCGGACCCTTTTGAGTCCGGCCCTGAATCCCTCTTGCGGTTCTCATTTAGGGAGCGCCGCCTTCGAGAGTAGTGGCAAGTCAGTTGTCTTCTACCTTGGTGATCGTCCCGGGTTGGAGAACCCAAGGGACGCGGACATCCTGTTCGTCATAGGGGAGAGGGTTTGACACAAACTCCCATGGGTAGATCAGTGCACCCACCTTGTCGGTGACGTTCTGCTTCAGCATCCGGTCGTACCAACCGCCACCCTGGCCGAGCCGGGTACCTGACTGGTTGACGGCGAGGGCCGGGACGATGATGACATCGGCTTCTTCGATGACTTCGGCAGAGAGGGGATCGCCCTTCGGTGAGGGCGGGCGACCGGGAGCTTCGCTCACCAGGTCGTCGCACTCGTACTCGGCCCACATCCGGTTGAGGCCCGGCCCGAGCTTGGGGAGCAGGATGCGAACACCGAGTTCGCTGAGAGTATCGAGAGCCAGATAGGTATCGGGCTCGTTCTTGACGGACACGTACATCGCAATGGTCTTGGCATCTGCCACGAACTCGGTAATGGTCTCCGCAAATGCGGGGGCATACTTGCTGAGATCTTTCGCGGTCAACTTTGACCGGCGATCACGGAGAACGCTACGGATCATCTGCTTGGCATCGACAATGTCGAAGTCAGAAACATCGGGCAGTGCCACTTCGTAAGTGGTCATGGCCCAATTATCTCACTTTTCACATGCTCAGGCGAGTAATTGCGCTGGTAACTTACGCGCGTCGGAAGGTGTGGACCGACTACGCTTGGTGTCAGGAGGCAGTAGTGAAACCAGTGTCAACTCATATCGAGGATTGCCTTGCGGTCCTCACCGACATCCCCGCCCTCGACGTGCCCCTCGCGGACTCGGTGGGATCCGTCCTCGCTCGAGATGCGATTGCGACAGTCAGCCTTCCACCGGCAGATTCCGCGGCGCGGGACGGCTACGCTGTCCACTCTGCCGAAACAGCCAGTGCTTCACCACAAGCACCGGTTGGCCTTGCCGTTGTCGGAGAGATCCTTGCTGGCACGGACAGCATCGACGTGTTGCCACCGCGCTCCGCCATCCGCATCTCCTCCGGAGCAACCCTGCCCAGGGGTGCTGACGCTGTTGTGCCGATCGAAGCCACCGACGGTGGGCGAGCTCGCGTCAATATTAATCAGTCGGTCGAGCCCGGGGAAAATCTCCGGTGCGAGGCTGAGGACTTTGAGGCTGGTCTTGTTGCCCTGGAGAAGGGCACCCGGATCGGGGCGCGACAAATCGCCATTCTTGCCGCAGCGGGTCTCGGCACCGTTTCGGTTAAGCCGGCTCCCCGAGTAGCCATCCTTTCCATCGGTGACGATCTTGTCGAACCGGGCAGGTCCGGCCATCCCGGCACGTACTACGATGCGAACTCCCACGGTCTCGCCACCGCCATCTCCGAACTTGGCGCCATCGTTTTCCGCGTACCCAGGGTGCCCGACAGCCAGAAGGAACTGCGGGACGCTCTTCAGGACCAGCTTGTTCGATCCGATGTCATCATCACGACCGGCGGCCTTTCCTTCGGGGGAGGGGACACGGTTAAGGACGTAGTCGGCGGGCTTGGGACCGTCCGGTTCGACAGGGTTGCCATGACCCCGGTTCACCAGTACGGAGTTGGCCGGATCGAACTCGAAGGGACCGACGTATCGGTTCCCATCTACTGCCTTCCCGGTAACCCCGTTGCTGCTCTTCTTGGCTACGAACTCTTCATCCGGCCGGCCCTCCGCAAAGCAGTCGGGCATACGACCACGAACCGCAGGACGATCAAAGCCGAAGCGGTCAGGGCATGGTCCTCGAAAGCTGGCCTGGAAGAGTACGTTCCGGTACGCGTTACCGGCAGGCCCTCCGAGGGCTATCGCTTCGAACCCACCGGGCTTCCGGGCGCAGAATTGCTCTACGGACTGGTGCGTGCCAACGCGCTCGCGGTCATTCCGCCGGAGACAGAATCTATCGCAGTGGGTGACGAACTGAGCTGTCTCATCCTCGACTGACTCATATACCTCAAATTTCCCTGTGAGTTTGGGCAACACTCCGCTGGTCCTGTCCATATATGTGGTCAAGACACTTTAGGTTTAAGTTGTGGAGATTCAGGGATACGCTCTGTTCGCGGCAGTTATCGTTTTGGTGGCTGTCGTGTACCCGGCACTCTCTTGGAGGACGCGAGTCGCACTCGCCACCCCCATTGCCGAGAGCGAATCCGAGAATCTTCGCGTCGTTAACTCCGTGGACCGCTGGTCGTCATCGCGATCAGTGAATCACGGATCTATCCTTCCGAGAGTGGAGTCGAGAATGAGCGCCAAGCGACGGGTTGATCCAACCAATCTGCGTACGCTCGCGGCCAGCCGTGCCCGAGCACGCGCCCGGGTATCCCAGCGCACCGCCCGCATGAAAGCACTGGGCATGGGCCTCGGTGCTGCCGTGCTCGTCTCCCTTATCGCCTGGATTGCTGTCGCGGCAACCAGCCTGACGATCGTCCTCGGCATCGTACCCACGGTCCTCACCGCCATCGGTGCCGGCCTTTACGGGAAGATGCTGATCGACGCACGCGAACTCAACCACCAGGACCAGATTCAGATCGCGAAGCTCGACGCCAAGCTCGAGAAGCTTTCGGCCACGGCTCGCGCACAGGACCGCAAGGGCAAGCCCGCCGCCTCGAAGCGCGCACCGCGCCGCGTCCAGGAAGCCCGCCGAGCATCGGCCGCTTCCGCAGCGTCGGCCGAGTCAATGGCCTCCGCGCAGACTGGCCTTTCCGCCAATGATTCCGTATCCGCACCGTCGGTCGCCTCCGCGCCGGAAACAGTCCAGGCAGCTCCGGTCCAGGAGAAGCCGAAGCCGGCTCCGAAGCGTGAATCGGTTATGCCGTCCTACACGCCGAAGCCGACGTTCGCACGCCGTACCGTGAAGCCGTTTGAGCCCGAAGAAGCCCCGGTGGCTGCTGTCCCATACCGTCCCACCCAGCTCGGTGAGAAGTTCACGAGCGCTACCTCTGCTCAGTCGGCAGATGCTGCTCCTGTTATCGCAAGCTTCAACTTCGATGACGTCATCGAAGCCCGCCGTCACGCATAGGTTCCCCATAAGTGACGAACGAGACTGGCCCCACTCCTTAGAAGAGGATGTGGGGCCTGATATTATTGATCGGTAGCTAGGGGCTATGGCGCAGTTGGTAGCGCGTCTCGTTCGCAATGAGAAGGTCCGGGGTTCGAATCCCCGTAGCTCCACCAAACCAGACACCGCTTGAAATGAGGCGGTGTTTTTGTTTCCTGACGGGCAGGATCACCTATGGTGAGGCTCCGCGAATATACTGCGGCCAGGCATTTTGTATGAGGTATTCTCAGCGGCTCTCAGTCCGTTTCGCTTTCGTCAATTAACCATGCACGGCGTAGAGGAATAACCTTCTTCAACTCATCGGACAATACTTCGTAGTGCTCAAGTAGGCGGTCAAGAACTTCTTCACCGTCCCAGACAGCAACCATAAGCTGTTGTGCGTCTACCTTTGCTCGGGCTGGTGCAGTCAAGCCTCCCATGGCGACGAGCAGTCCGTGGTCCGCTCGATGTTGCCCAATCACGCCGCCTAGTTGATCCAGTACCTCGGAGCCAACGGGAGTTGTTTGAGACTTCACCTGCACGATGATTGTCGGTGCCGAAATGCCAAGGACTCCAGATCCGGCGATGATGTCGATCCCGCCATCAGGACCCTCCGGGTAGACCTTGCAAGTCATGCCCTCGGCCCGCAGGATTTCAGCAATGAGGTTCTGTAGCGAGTGACCGGAATACTTCTCTCGGATTCGAGCTAGGATCCGGTCTCGGGAGTAGCGAATAATGTCTTGCCCGTCAGAGGCAATTGCTTCGTCGCTGTCAACTACTTCTGTGTCGGCCTTAGGTAGAGCGAGAAGGGTATCTGGACGAGCACCGGGATCAGTGTCGGCGCCAGCAAGGATGTGACCGAGGCGGTAGGCTGCGTCGTTGCGCCTAATTTGGCACATGGTGCTGAATGCGCCTAGCGAGTAAAGAAGGTCTTGATTGATTGCGCTACGAACCACGTCGGGGCGTTCCCATCTCACCCGCCGAACATGATTCAATCCGTCACCGTAAGGCTAGTACTCGTACTCGCCGGTGACGATGCCGAAAGCAAGGATTCCATCACGCGTACGGGGTAGTACGACGGTGTCACCGATGGCAATCTTGTTCGCAAAGGCATTGAGCTGGGCCGCATAGTTCCCTATCGCACCCTTCTTCTCACCGGGCATTTCCCTCGTGACAAGGTGCCTCATGGCTTGAAGATCAGGTGCCTGTCTCAGATCGCTGATCTCACGGAAGCCAACGCCGGTGTACCCGTGGTCGAGCATCCACCTGAACATCCTTGGAACCACGAACCAGCCATGCTTTGGGTTCTGTAACTTGATTCTTCGCCACAGGATTGGCTCCTTATTTTCAGGACTGTATTGCGGGAAACTGGTAGCTTCGATGTCTGCTCATAGACCAGAAGCGTGCTGCATAATCTCACATGTGACCGGTGTTGGTCTCCCAGTTGCTACTAGTAAACGGCACCGATCTGTCACCTCACTCGCAGGCAATACCGTCCCGATCGCCATCCATTCTCTCTCGATAACCAGGGTCATCCTTATAGAGGGGAGCCGCTCCTGCTGCTTTTGCCTCGCTACAGTTCGCGTAGTAGACCTCCTCGGCAGGAGCTGCCGGAGCGGGATTGGTGGTGGGCTCTGCTACGGGAGTTGTTGGTGCCGCTTCGATTGCCGGCTGAACGTCTGCAGGATCCAGTGTGGGTGCGATGCCGGAGGGTTCGGGGATGAGTTGTCCTGGGCAGTTACCGAGGATATTTGAGATTGCCGTTTTTTCTGCGGATGTCACCCACAGGTTGTATTTCGCTTTGACGGAGACCTGGCGAGCAACATACTCGCACCTGAACGACTTGTTCTTGGGGAGCCAGGTAGCTGCGTCGCCGTCGCCCTTCTGTGCGTTACTACTGCCGTCGACCGCGAGAAGATTAAGCGGATCGTTTGCGAACCGTTCGCGATCATCGAGGGAAAGCTGTTGAGCACCCTTCTGCCAAGCATCGGATAGGGCGACAACGTGGTCAATCTGTACTTCGGAGGAAGTTGATTCACCACGTACGAAGGAAATGGTCTCGGCCGTGAACGGGCTGATGAGAGTCCCGGTGAGAACGACACAGTCACGGGTGCCGGGCTTGTAAGTCTTGCCGGTGAGGTCCCTGTCCAAGATGTCGTTGCGAGTATCGCAACCGTTACGGTTGATATCGGCCCAGCGCTGACCAAACTGATCCCGGTCGTAACCGGTCTTCGGCGCGCGGCCTTTAACTTCGAGCGTTTCAAGAACATCAATGGCGAGGTCGCCGTCGGGAACGTCCTCGGCAGCGACAACGGTCTCTTCAGGAGGCCCCGTCGTTGTAGGGGTGGGTGCTGGAGTTGGCTCCGGCTCAGGTTCCGGGGTGGTCTCCTCGACCTCGGGTTCCGTTGGTTCTTCGATGACCTCTTCGGTCACATCAACAACAGCGGTGGTTTCCTCGGCTACTGCATCGAGATCGTCGATCTCTTCGCCATCGGTGAGTGTGCCGCCAATTCCGATCACGGCAACAGTACCTAAAACCCACCAACGCTTCTTCACTACCGGTCCCCATCGATTCAATCTGAAAAGTTATCTACACTTTCAATGTAGGCGTCACCGCGGGCGTAATTCCGGGATTAAAGGCCGATACGACGCCATTTATGTTGAACGGCACAAATCGGA
>NZ_JBQCYC010000009.1:0-68886 GCF_052087705.1 Flaviflexus sp.
CACATGGCACACAACCAGAGCTGAAACGACCTACAAATAGTTGATCACAGACACCTCCGCCGGGGTCGTGTAGTCTAAGGCTTCATGAAGCCGGTGGTTATTCCACCAATACACCCAGGCGAGGGTCGCCCACTCCACCTCCGCACAGGAAGCCCACGACTGGGAATGGATGAGCTCGGCCTTGTATAAGCCGTTCACCGTCTCAGCCAGCGCATTATCGTAGGAGTCCGCGACACTGCCCGTGGATGGAGTGATCCCATACTCATTTAGTTTTTCGTTGTAGGCGAGGCTCACGTACTGGGATCGGTGATCCGCATGATGAGTCAACCCAGCCAGCTGGTCTTGAGCATTCATGATCGCCTGTTCCAAAGCCTCCAGTGGTAGTGCCTCAGTCCGCATCGTTGAACGAGTGGACCAGCCCACGATCATGCGTGAATACACGTCGGTGACGAACGCGGTATACACGAACCCGGATACCGTGCGTACGTAGGTGATGTCAGCTACCCACAGCTTGTTCGGACGATCCGCCTCAAAGCGGTGTTGGACCAGATCCGGGCGAGTGTCCGGGATCGAGGCTGGCCTCGTGGTCACGGGTTGACGGCCCCGGCGTACACCATGGATCCCCACTTGTTGCATGAGTCTGGCGACCTGGTCACGACCCACATCAAGTCCAGCACGCCTGGCAGCATGCCACATCTTCCGGATCCCGTACACGCCATAATTCTCGGCATGCAACCGTGATAGTTCCCCAACCAGAACCTCATCCTGGAGTCTCCTGGCACTGGGTGGCCGGACTTTTGCTGCACGGTAGCCGCGAGAGGTGATGAAACCTCCCACCAGATGATCACCAAGGACCCGGCACAGGCGCTCGACCGAGTATTGATCGCGATACATGTCAATGGACGCGATCATGGACTCCCGGGGCGGTCGAGCTCCGCTGCGAAAAAAGCTGAGGCAAGTTTCAAGATCTCGTTCGCCCTGCGTAGCTCGCTGTCTTCGCGTTTGAGGCGTCTAATTTCCTCGTGTTCCTCACGGGTCACACCCGCTTTTTGTCCTGTGTCGACGAGTGCTTGCTCGTTCCAACGGCGCAGTGATTGTCTTGAAATACCAAGCTTTGGCGCGATCTCATTAATCGCTTGCCACTGTGTGCATGACTCATCACTGGCTAGACGGTCGTGGACCACCCGGACAGCTCGTTCCCAAAATTCTTTGGAATACCTTTTCGGCATGTCCCAATCCCCTCAAAAACAGGCAGGAACAAAACCCAGGACACTTCAATTTCCACTCAGCTAGAAAGCCATACTGATTCGGAATTGTCAATCAAAGTGAGATGGATTCATCAGTTTTTGATTATGAGACAGTTAAGTAGTCAATTTACCTAGAAATCATTCTCTGGTAACTTTCAGCACGATAGCAAGTTTGAGGGTTCTCGAATAGTGACAGTAGGCCACTAGCCGGAGTCTCGGGAACTTCTCTTAAGAGCTCTCCACTACATGTTTATTCGAAAGTGCGTTACACACACCATCTTCATTTAAACAAGGCTGGACTGTCAGCAAGTGTAGCGTTTTCGAAGGAATATGGTGGTCCACAACTATGAGTAAGACGCCACCCAATCTTGACTGGATTCAGTGCTTGACCCGGTCTCCCATTCCACTTCCAGAGACTGTTTGGAGTAGGTACCTAAAATAGGACTTGAGACTGCTCTCTTGGATCATTTTTTCGTCAAGACGCGCAAGCTTCTGCGGCTGGGACATGTCCGTCTCTGTTACTTGTCCAAGACCCGTAATTCCCGGACGGACATCAAAGACGCCACGCGCTCGACGTTCCTCGATCAGTTCCGTCTGTGAGAACAGACAGGGCCGTGGGCCGACCAGGCTCATATCCCCTCGAAAGACGTTTATTAGTTGAGGAAGTTCGTCCAATTTTGTCCGACGAAGAATTCCACCAAGTTTTGTAACGCTTGTTGCATCAACAAGGTGAGTCGCCACAGATTTCGTATCGCGTCTCATGGTTCTAAACTTCAGCAGAGTGAAAGGCTTTTCCCTTAAACCAACTCGCTCTTGCTTGAATAGTGGAGAGCCAGTGTCAAAAATACCCAAAACATAGATGACACCTAGAAGTGGCCAGAGGAATAATAGGCCAACTCCCGAAAGGAGAATATCGACCATTCGTTGGGAACCCTGGGCCCTGATCTCAGTTCGCACTAAACCTGGCGTGAGCCGCTGTGTTTCCTCATTCTGAGGAGGTCGCCAACCTAATAGGTCCTTCGCTTTCGAGGCGTCTACCTGAAGATTACCTATTAGGCTTTGCGTCATCGTGCCCTTTCCAAAAAAAGTAGCAACGCGACTCATCAGTTGCACTGGGATTGGGAAAGTACGTAACCGCTTATTCTTTGTTGAAGCAATAGACTCGGCAAGCTCTAGCGTCGACAGGTCATGCATGTCAGACACATGAAATGTTTCTCCTGGCGCCTCCCGATGCCTGGAGCATAGCAAGAGAACGTCACATAAGTTTCCAACCGCTATGAACGAGCGCTTGTTACGGATTCTGCCGATTGGAAGTGGTATCCCCTTCTCGATCAAGCGGCGAAGAAGTGCGAGACTACCCTTTGACCTTTCGCCATACACAACCGGCGGTCTTACGATGACAAGATCCAAGTCGTTTGCGGCGGCATATTCCCGCAATGCATCTTCGGCAGCCAGTTTTGATCGCCCATAATCGTCCTCGGGCCGAGGCCGTTCGTCTGGCGCCAACGATTGGCCGGGCTCGCTGGACTCCCCCATGGCCTTGATCGAACTCACATACACAAAACGTTTGGCGCCCAGGTGAAGTTGAGACTGTTTCGCAACATTGACTGCGCCACCGACATTTGTGCGCATGAGCTCCTCTAGATCCACGCCTGCGCTGGCGTATCCCGCGAGGTGTACGACTACGTCGACATTCAGATCGGTAGATGGATCCGCTCGCCACGTTGCTATGTCCTCGGCAACTACAATATCATCGACACGGCTTCGTAAATCTTTAGGAATTCTGCCAGAGTCACGCACAAGAGCAACAACCTCTACATCTGGCTTGCTAGCGAGCATCCTAATAAACTCTTGGCCGACGAATCCCGTCGCACCTGTAACCAGAATTTTCATACCTGAGTTCCTAACAGTTCCTTGTAAATGTTGAGATGCTTGGCGACAACGTCCTGTATTCGGAATAGGCGTTCTGCTCTCTTTCGTCCTGCCGCACCTAGCTTCGAAGCTAACTCCCGATCCCCCGCCAAGGAAAACATTGCGTCGGCAAGCTTCTCAGAATTCTTCGGCGGTACCAGAAGCCCGGTTAGACCTGACTCCACGGTTTCTCTACAGCCTGGGATATCGGTAGTTACTATCGCACGTCCGCTTGCAGCCGCTTCGATTAGCACCTTTGGTAGCCCCTCAGAGTAAGACGGCAAAACAACCACGTGAGCTCGTCCCATCAGCGCGGGAATATCACCCTGATAGCCCAGTACCTTCACGATTCCGCTCTGTCGTATAACTTCGAGTTCTTCTTCCGAGATGCCAGCAGGATTAAATTGATCTAAGTCTCCGACTAATAAGAACTCTGCATCAACACCACGTTTGTGAAGTATTTCAGCCGCTCTACAAAACTCTCGAACACCCTTCGTGCGAAGTAGCCTAGAAGCCATAAGGAAGATAGTTCGACCCTCGGGCATAGGCTGGACCGAGATGCCATCAACATCCACCCCGGAACCCAGGATTAATTCTGATTCAGAGTTGGAAATTCCAGCGGATCTTTGGACTTCGCGACGGTCAAATTCATTCTGAAAAATGACTTTCTTGTTGGAGGCACCGAGTGCCAAACCGTAGAAGCGTCGCACAACACTACGACGAACGCGTTGCCAGACCCCACCAGCATCAATAAATACGTGGCCGAGTCCCGAAACCGCATAAACGACACCTGGTACGCGCGTTAGCCTTGCGGCTATCCCGCCCATCAGTACCGGTTTAATCGTGACGAGGTGCAATACTTCCGGGTTTACCTTTCGGAACAGCCTGACGAGATCAACAACTAACTGCCCAAGACCCACTGGGGACGAACTAGTGCGATGCAATTTGAGCGGGTGAAGGGTAAATCCATACTTTTCAATCTCACTGCGCTCGATTGTTAATGCTGTTGCAATATGGACATCCCAGCCTGCCCTCTTGGCTGCAATGGCAATCGGCAACCTATGTGAAAGAAAGAACCAGTCGACATTAACAACGATCAATAACTTCATTGAATACCCCGAGCGAGTTTAGAATCTACGGCCAAGTCTAAAACGGAACTTCGCAAATCATAACAGCCACAAAGCCTAATCTGACCTATTCCGGGGTCGACGGAAGCATAGCTACGCCCATCGGGTTCGTCTCGAGATACTCCACGGCTTCGTCATTCTTGATCGCGTCGAAGAGCTTGCCGCCGTTCACCTCGTCGTACATGACGATCGACTGACCGTCATTGGACCAGCCCGTCCCATTGTGCGGAGCAGTCACAAAATAAACGTTGCCGGGACGGATGTTGCGTGCCGAGTACGCGAGGTCTCGGATCTCTCCGATGGTAAACCCTTCATCAAGAGACACGGAGCCCGCTACGGTCTCAATGAAATTGGTAAGCTTTCCGAGATCGCTCAAGATATTCTGATCGAATACTTCACGCATGATGGAGCGCATCCAGTTCTGTTGGCGCTGCACACGAGAGAAGTCTCCCCCGCTCAGGCCATACCGCTGACGAACATAACTCAGGGCCTGTTCACCATTTAGGCGGTGTTCACCTGCGTCGAGTGTTCCGCCAGGAACACTGAGTGGAGAGTTCAGGGTGATCCTCACTCCCCCAAGTGCATCTGTCATGGTCGAGAAGGAATCGAAATCTGTGACAGCAAAATGATCAATACGAACATCCGTTAATTCTTCAACTGTTTGGATCATAAGAGAGGGACCACCGTAGGAGAATGCTGCATTGATCTTTCCCTCACCCCATCCTGGGATGTCTACCCAAGTATCTCGCGGTATGGATACAACGGAGACACTCTCACGGTCTCCTGAGATGTGCATGAGCATGATGGCATCGGTGCGCTGCGCTCCCACCTGCCATTGACTGGGATCTCCTGCGGAGATTCTCGAGTCTGAACCGAGAACAAGGATATTGACCGGGAGGTCCTTGTCTTCCTCTTCAGCTTCCTGGATAACCTCATCCGGAATCTCTGGCCTGCTCGAGATCTCCCCAAACGGATCGTCAATACGTTCGATCATTCCGTCGAGGTGACGCTGTACCCACCAGCCGAAGCCAACGACACCGGCAGCCAGGACAAGAACAGTAACGAGAATGAAGATACCGGCCTTCTTACCCGTCGACATCTTCTTCCTGGGCTTCTTCTTGTCTACATCGACCTGTTGATTCTCAGTCACACTTAAACCTTGCCTGTCATTCACGCACCATCACCGTACGAGTCCGATTCCAAGGATAGCCCGGTATAGCCAATCAAGTGACAGGGCTTTCATCCTCACCGATCCATCAGGAACTTAACAACTCATTGTCCCACCGGATAACACAACGTGCTCGTCGCACCCTCAGCTTCCGCTCAGGCCAGTCGCTCCTACGGCAGATCTCTGCTGGCTATCGGAACCAGCAGTACGGGTCGCTAGATGCGCGAAGCGACAATAGCGAAGCCTCCTTTTATGTGCATCACAACCACAACGATCCGTCGTATACTCCCTGGCTCCCGGACGGAAGCCTGGCCTATCGAATTGAGAGCCCGGCTCGCTACTCCATAATCTCGTAGAAGCAACGAGGATAAAGATCAACTAACCCAGGCTACTTGAGAATTCGACCAGGTCCTGCTGGCCAACACAGCTTCTGAATTCACGGGCGTGAAGCTCAAGCGTCCTCTGGTAATGGTATTGCAGAAAGTCAATTCACCGCCCGTAGCGGAAGCCGACAACAGTGCAACAGTGCTCATTCGTCCTATCGCACTTTCGACAATTGGTCGTTTCAGTCATATTTTGCGTATTAGGCCCCCATTGAATCGAAAAAGGGTCTACAGTGGCTATTGGCCACACCGTAAGGCCCCACCTCGTAGTCGAGATGGGGCCTTACGTTTTCCCAGGGCAAAGCGGTCAACTCACATTGTGGGAAGATCCCAATGCTCGCATCCTTGCAAGTTACACCTGTCAGCCGCTTGCCTGTCGAACATACGTTGATGCCGATATCTATTCACAGCCGATTCCGTCACCGTCCCTGTCGCGATGCCTGCCGTAACCGGGATCATCCTTGTAAACAGGGGCAGCACCCTCATTGCGGGCTTCCGTACAGTTCTTGTAATACGTGTTGGTTGCAACCGGCGCTGAAGCTGGGACTGGAGCCTGGGTCGCAACTGGCGCTGGATCAGCGACCTGAGACGGCCGAGGTGTGCTTGGAGGTGCGGGAGCCGTTACAACCGCGGCAGGTGCAGAAACTGACGCTTCTTCCACCAGCTCCTCCGGAACTCCCTCCTGAGCTTCCAATGCGGTTTCTAGGTCTGCCGACACCAGGGCAAGCTCGCTCGTCTTTTCCTCAATCTCTTCTTTCAGACGGTCGCGCTCGGCCTCAAGGTCAACAACTGCCTCTTCGACGGCAAGCTCTAGTTCTTCACCCGCTGCAACCTCTGCGTCCAAGGCTTCCTGATGGATGCGCTCCAGTTCTTCGTCACAGCCATCAAGTTGAGTCTCCAGGTTTGAGACCTGGCTTTGCAGTGCTTCCAGCTCACTGGAGTCTGGCGCACAACCGCCAGCCACAACGCCTACCGCGAAGGCGCCTACGCCAATAAACTTTGGCAACTTCCATGCTCTGAAGCGTCTGTACGTCCCGCACGCGTGCAACCGGAGACCACAACACTGCCATGACCCGCAACACCTAAAGGCGCCACCCGAAGTAACCACGAATAACAAAATTCTGGGCCCAAGAAATCTAAGAGCGACAGCCACTGATTAAGACAGGAAAAGTAAAAAGCCGGGACACAGATCTGTAACCTATGTCCCGACTCATCACATTTGTGGAGCTAAGGGGATTCGAACCCCTGACCTCTTCCATGCCATGGAAGCGCGCTACCAACTGCGCCATAGCCCCGAGTGCTCCCCTAGTTTATGTCGAAACACCCACCTAATGCCAAATTAACTGCTGGTGGTAAGGGACACACAGCTTCAATTGACGTTGTACGAAACCAGCCGCCATCCCGGCACCCTGTTGTCCTGCCGAGTCAGCACAGCCCAGTGGCAGTTGTCCAGGCCGGCGATCGGCTGCCGTTCTGAAGGGTTAGTTCCCAGGAGCGTCATAACACCGTTGGAGATAGCACCACCGTGGGCAACGATGACCAGAGTGTTTCCACCCTTTCCGCTGAGCTTCTCGGTCCATTCGTTAATCGCTTCCGCAACCCTCAATCCGCAAGCTTCGCGGGTTTCTACGTCTCCCCCGGGTTCCTTACCGTCACGCCACAGGGTGAGGCGCTCGGGCGAGTGCTCGGCGATCTCCTCAAGGTTCTGGCCTTCCCACGAGCCAAAGCTACGTTCGGCTACACGCGGGTCCTCGACGGCGGTGATGCCGGTGAGGGCTTCGAGTTCACGGGCAGTGTCCCGGGCTCTCACGAGCGGAGAACTGACGATGTAATGGGGTCCAAGCTCTGCGAGCCTGGGGGCTGCGGCCTTGGCCTGTTCCCTACCGGCTTCGTTGAGTGGGTAGTCGGAGGCTCCCTGGAGCCTGCGCTGCTTGTTGAGGTCGGTCTGTCCGTGTCGCCACAGAATAATCCGAGTGATCAACGATCTCCCTCCAGATCAGAGACATCGATTTGGGGGCAGTCAGCCCACAGGCGATCCAGGGCGTAGAACTCTCTGTCTTCGTCCTGCTGGACATGAATGATGATGTCACCGTAGTCGGCAAGGATCCATCGGGCTTCGCCCTCGTATCCTTCCCTACGCTGACGCTCTACACCCTGCTTGTGCATGGCTTCATCAATAGCATCGACAATGGCTCGTACCTGCCGGGAGGTTTCTCCAGAAGCCACAACGAAAATATCCGTAAAGGCGAGCCTTTCGGATACGTCAATGACTGTGACTGAAGTTGCGAGCTTCTCGAATGCTGCCTCTGCTGCGGCGCGGGCGTTGGTTACGGACGTAGAAGTCGCGGTCACAATACTCCAGGGTAGAAGGTTAGAGATGCTGGTACTGCCAGTGCTGATGCCGAAGCTCCACCACCGGAGAAGATAAGAGATCCGAGGAGGATACCGACCCCGAACCCAACGACAATGAGAAGAAGGAACAGAACGATTGTCTTCCAGCGGCTTGCCGGAGCTTCCTCTTCTTCGGCCGCGTCAGCGCTTCTGGCCGATGATTCTGTTTCAACGGGTGGACGGGATTTCAGTTCGGCACGGAGAGCACCGGCAAAGTCATGTTCGGTCTCGTCCTCATCAGCTTCATCCTCGTCGCCTGCGGCGGGAACGACCGGCTCGGCGACAAATCGTGAGGATCCAGAAGCAGACTTTGCTGAAGCATCCGTCTTCTCTGAGGTCGCAGGATCGCCGCTATCTGCATCAGCCGAATCAGAATCGGAATCCCTGTGATCCTTATCCGCAGGCTTTCCATCGCTATCAGCAGTCTTCTCTACAGCATCTTCGGCCTTCTCCTCCGAAGCCACCTGATCTCCGTAGAACTGGTCGATCGGGTCCTGCTTCTGAGCGGCAGGAGTCCATGCGCTACCGCTCTGTGCAAGTTGTTCGGACGTGTTGACCGTGGAATCGCCGTCGACCGCTCCCCCGCTAGCTACGTCGGTCGGATCTTGGTTGGTCGATGAGAACCTGTCGAAAACGCTCTGTCGTTCGGGAACCTCGGCTACCTGATCATCATCCGTGGCGGAGTCCTCAACGAACTCATCCGCGGAAGCATAGGAGGTTTTCCCGAACTCACCGACCGTGTCGTGAGCGGCCGTTGCATCCAGCTCTTCGTCCGCGAGCGCGGGCTCGTCAGCGGGCGCAGTCTCCTCAGCGGACGTAACCTTCTCAGAGCTAGCGTCCACAGATGCGCCAGCATCGGCTTGGGTGCCAGGATTGTCGAGGCCGGGCTTATCTGAGTCTTCAGCGGGTTCAACGGCGTCCTGAGCCTGCTCGGCAGGCTCTTGGCCTTCGGCCAACTCGCCGGCCGCGGGCTCGGTCACGGGTGTGCCTGCGGGCTCGGGGCCCGTGCCAGTATGCTCTTCGTGGACCGGGGTTTCTCCCGGTTCTTCTGCCGACTTTGGCTTTAGAAGCCCGGCCATGCGCATTTCCCGTCGCGTCATGCGGCGTTCGCTCATCGGTTCTCCTTCACTGTGACTGAGGTTCAGTCTACCTGCCTTGAGTCTTAATCGCCGGTCTTCCCGGTTGGGACACGAGCGGGAACCTACTGGGTGAGTACAGGCCGTATTTCCTGATGTACTGCACGACCCCATCGGGAACGAGATACCAGATCGGTATTCCTGCATTTTCCCTGCGCCTGACATCGGTGGAGGAGATGGACATGGCGGGGACTTCCAGGACCGTGACATCGTCGAGCGGTAGACCATCGGTCACCAGGCTATGTCCGGGTCTGTTGACTCCGACAAAGTGGGCGAGCTCCCAGAGCTCGTCGGAGTCTTTCCATTCGAGGATTTGCGGGAGTACGTCGGCACCGGTGATGAAGAAGAATTCATCATCCGGGTATATTTCACGTAGGTCTCGCAGGGTATCGATCGTGAATGTGAGCCCAGGCCTGTCTATGTCCACTCGGGATACGGAGAACCGTGAGTTTGAGGCAGTGGCGATCACAGTCATGAGGTATCTGTTCTCTGCCGGGGAGACATCCCTGTCCTGCTTGTAGGGTTGCTCCCCCGTGGGAACAAAGATCACCTCATCCAGGCCAAACCGGTACTGCACCTCGGAGGCGGCGACAAGGTGACCGTGGTGGATGGGATCGAATGTCCCACCCATGATTCCAATACGGCGGTGCCTAGTGCCCTTAGTGTGCGGTGCTTCGATGGAGCTGAGGTCCGTTTCGTGGGAACGGTCGTGGCTGCTACCGGACATGTCCGGCGCCCTCAACACGCCACGTCGTCGTTGTGAGCTCTGCCAGGCCCATGGGGCCACGCGCATGGAGCTTCTGCGTAGAGATACCGATTTCTGCTCCCAGCCCAAGTTCACCGCCGTCGGTGAACCTGGTCGATGCGTTAACCATGACTGCGGCGGAGTCGATGCCGGCGGTGAACTTGTTTGCCACCGTCACAGAGTCGGTCACGATTGCTTCCGTGTGCCCAGATGAATGCTTGCGGATATGGGCAATGGCGTCATCAACCGAGTCGACGATCCCCACCGCCATGTGCAACGCCAGGTATTCCTCGCCCCAGTCCTCTTCAGTCACGTCACGGAGATAAGCGGAGTCCGCTCCCGCGGCCTCCGCGAGGCCACGGGCCTCGCTATCAAGGTGGAGGGTAACCCCAGCATTAACGAGAGCCTTCAGAATCGCACCCGGTTCCGGGTAGTCCTTGTGAAGAAGGAGAGTCTCAGCCGCGTTGCATACGCCGGGCCGGTGAGTCTTCGAGTTAATAACGATGGGCAGTGCCATCTCCGGGTCAGCATCAGCGTTGATGTAGACGTGGCAGTTACCCACGCCGGTCTCAATGACGGGTACAACTGATTCCTTGACCACGGATTGGATCAGGCCGGTACCGCCACGGGGAATGAGAAGGTCAATGTAGCCCCGCGCCCTCATGAGCTCCGTAGCACCCTCGCGGCCGTACTCATCGACCGAGGCAATGGAATCAGCCGGGATACCCACCGACTCGACTGCTTCACGCATGAGAGCAACAAGGACAATGTTGGATTCTTCGGCGGCGCTGCCGCCGCGCAGGAGAACCGCGTTCCCTGCCTTAAGTGCCAAACAGGCAGCATCGACCGTCACGTTCGGGCGGGCTTCGTAGATCATGCCCACCACACCCATGGGGACCCGCACGTTACGAACAACGAGCCCGTTTGGCAGGGTGCGGCCCATGACAACTTCACCCACCGGGTCAGGCAGGGCAATGAGTTCTCGGACAGCATCTGCGATACCGGAGATACGATCCTCATCGAGAGTTAGCCGGTCGATGAGAGCCTCAGTGAGCCCATTCTCTATTCCGCGCTCAACATCTAACTTGTTGGCCACCACAATCTTCGTTGCATTGGCCTCCAAGGATTGCGCGATTGCCGCTAGTGCATCGTTCTTTTGACCGGTCGAAGCTCCCCGAAGGATCTGCGCTGCTTCGCGCCCCTTTGTCGCCAGTGCCCTGACTGCGTCACTCGTGTTCGTCATGAGAATAAGCGTATAGGGAATTATTCGATCGTCCAGTGAGTTGAAGCCCTTGTATCACCTTTCGAGGTACCCGACCGTAAGGACAACAAATGGCGACCGTAGAAATCACGAAGGAAAACTTCACCGAGACAGTCAAGGAAGGCATCGTCTTCCTCGACTTCTGGGCAGAGTGGTGCGGCCCGTGCCGTCAGTTCGCGCCAACCTTCGAGAAGGCATCGGACGAGCATGAGGACGTAGTCTTCGGAAAGATCGATACCGAAGCAGAGACTGAGCTCGCCCAGAGCTTCCAGATCATGTCGATCCCGACCCTCATGGTGTTCCGTGACGGCATCAAGATCTTCGAGCAGGCTGGCGCTCTCCCGCCTTCGGCACTCGAGGACCTCATTGAGCAGGCCGAGAAGCTCGACATGGACGCAGTACGCGCCCAGATCGCCGAGCAGCAGGCAGCGCAGGGCGAGCAGGCCTAAGCATTCGATCGATTGCTGGTAGCCCGCTACTTATTAGCGGATAACCAGAACTCTGTGTGGGGCGAGCAGTAAATGCTCGCCCCACACTCATGTCCAAGCAGCTGAACTGGGCATGATCTGGCATGACACCTATTCCAAGGGTCTATCCCTGGGATCCAAGGGACTATCCCTATCGATGAATTGCGCCCATTCCAGGCGCAGCGTCCTGCTCTTTCCGTGCCTATCGACTCTTCATAGCCGAACAAGCTGTGCTTCGTTGCCAAACCGACGAATCAAAGTAGCCCGTCCCCCGATCTGATCGCCTGTGCAGAGCAATGGTTTGGACTATAGGTCGATGGTTTCGCCAGGCTCTGTTGTCGAACAGAGCAAATGGCGAGTGAAAGGGGCGCGCCGCTCAGCAAGCACCGCGCCCCGTTCACGTAATTTACTTTTCGTCCAAGGCGTTGCTCGTTCGAGGATTCAAACGTTCGAGGTTTCAGATACAGAGCCCTCAAGCCTCGCGCAACCAGGCTTCCCGAGCTAATGCTCGGTCTTCCGGACCTTTAATCCGTGTTCTATGCCTGTTCGAGGAAAGCTTCCCTTTAGGCAGCGGCCTCGGCTTCGCGGCGTGCGTGCAGAAGAGGAAGAACGCCGCAGACAGTGGACGCGAGATCGGTGGGAAGGGAACCCGGGAGGATCGTGAATGCATCGCCGGCACCAAGGGCCAGCCAGGATTCTACGTGGTCGGCAACGTCGTGGACGGTACCGAGAACACGTGCCGAGCCTTCTGCGTAGCGATCGGCACCTATGGCGGAGATAAGATTGCCGCGCTCCTCCGCATCCATCGCGCAAGCCGAGACGATCATGAAGAGATCGCAGACAACCTGAAGGTCGTGTCCGGCTTCCAGTGCTGCGGAGCGCAAGGAGTAACGGATCTCGCGGGCCGTGTGGGGATCCTGTTCGCGAAGGCGAACGGTATCAACAGCAGTACCGAGCTTAGTGAGATCAATCGACTGAGCAGTATCACCGGTCAGGGCAACCGTGACTGGAGTACCAGCATCCTGCGCACGGCGAACCAGATCGAGAGCGGCATCTAGTTCCCCGTGCGGGATGTGGATCTCGAGACCAACGCCCGTGTCCTTGACCAGGTCGAGGGCGGCGTTGCCGACCTCGTGGGCGGTGACGGAAGCAAAGATGGGGCCGGTAATCCGGGACGTGAGCTTCACGGCTGCGCGGATAGCATCGAGCCTGCAGTCCCGCAGGTGCAGATCGGATCGCAGCAGGAAGGAGGCTCCGAGGGTGACTCCTGCAAGACCATCGGTCAGTGCCGCTGAGGTCATGGAAGCCAGGCGGCCGAAGTTGCAGGTTTCTACCGGGAAGTCCTCACCGAAGTCGGTATCGGTGTCGAGCACTTCTGCACCGAGGGCAGACAGATCGATCGAGAGGGCGGGAACGCGGTAGCTGGAACGGGTTTGGTTTGATGAGGGCAGCTGGATAGTCATCGTAAATCCTAAGAGTGGTATAGCAGAGTGCTCCGAATTGGAGCTGATGTGTGAAGGTGCGTAAGTGACGCTGGAGGGATAATGAGATTCCCAGGTGTAGATCGCGTTGGCCGGATCAGGCCATGGACTTATGCGTGCGCATATACATTCGATGAATTCGGTGCGTAGCCGATACTCGGACGGACTGCCCAGTCGTCTGGTAAATATTCGTGAATGTCATGCTATTTTCCTTCGTGCTTTCCCACCGCGAACGGTGCTTCGCTTGCCGATTGAGGCCTGGTCATCACCCGGGGCACCCCTCGCACGTGAGGGGTTGTCGACCAGCTAGCCGGGGCTCTTCGCTGGTTCTCTGGACCACGGCCAGAATAACACGGTCCCTAGTCCGCATGTCAAGACGCCGCCGCCCATTACGTGAGATCAGGGAATCTCATGGCATTATTAGGTCAAATTTAGCGATTTGCAGCTACCGTTCGGTAGCGTTCTGAAGAGCCACAGGGCCGCTCCCCTATCGGCAGGGCGTATCCGCTATACGCAACCCAAGAGGCCGGTCGGAACGGTGATATTTCGTTGGAATAGCGCGAGAAGCGCGCAGTCGCCTTTCCTGGCACTCTACTGCACAAATCAGTTCAATCGGTTATGCAGGACCGAGGTAGATCCAAAATTTTCCGTCCTGCGCAGTTCCATTGTGGAGACGTCTGTCACACATGACGCGCTCGATACTGCGACACATGGTGTCTCGCTCCATATGGCCTAGAGTAGCTCGTATTCGGCGGAGAGACCCTCCCGGCCAATATGGGCCGGTACCGATCCGGGAGCCAGTACTGCGTCATATGCCAGTGCGGAGCCTGCGGTAAGGGTGGCACCAGCTAGCCCACACTGCTTCCCTGATACCTGCCCCCTGATCCCTGGGCTACTCGTGGCTGCCGTATGCCCTCAGTGGTGCGGCAAGGAGGATGTCGTGGAGGTAGAGGATGGCGGCGGGGAGGATGAGTAGGTTCGCGAAGACAAGGACGCCGAGGATGTCGGGGTTGAAGTAGAGAATCGCTGGCTGGATGAGAAGCAGTGCGAGAGCGAGGAGAGTACGCGGCAGGTAGCGGAACGCTAGGAGTGCTGAACGTTTAGTTGCTGAACCTATTGGGGCCTTGTACTGGCTGATGTAGGGGAAGTACCAGACGGCGAAGCCCAGGATGAGGATGGTGCCGGTGATGGAGAGGACGGTGGCGATGGTGCCGGCCAGTCCCAGGTCCATGCGGCCGATAGCCCAGATCTCCCAGGCTGCCAGGAGCAGGAAGACGAGGATGAGTAGCCAGGAGATGGTGGCTCGCCAGAAGGTTTCCTTGAAGGTATTCCAGAATGTTTTGGCCGGTGAGGAGCCCTCCTCCCGCAGTTGCTGGAGGAGGGCGGCGTGGGCGCCTGCTACTGAGGCGCCCACTGTGATAACTGGTAGGCAGAAGAGGACGAACAGCACGTTGATGATGATCGCCTCTGTTACCGCGACAAGCCCGTTGTAGAACTTGGTGTCGGGTGCGAGCCACCCTGCCATAGCGATCAGCCCTTGACGGAACCGGCGACAACGCCCTCAATGATGTGCTTCTGGGATACGAGGTAGAAGACAACGATCGGGATGATAGCGAGTACCAGCATTGCCATCATCGCTCCCATGTCCCTGTTGCCGTTCGAGCCCACCAGCATCTGTACCACGACAGGGATGGTCTTGTATCGGGTGGAGAGGCCGATGACGAGGTATGGAAGGAGGTAGTCGTTCCAGATCCACATGGCGTTAAGAATCGCCACGGTGACGGTGGTGGGTTTGAGGATGGGGAGGATGATCCGGAAATAGTTCTGGAGCGGCCCACACCCATCAATGTAGGCGGCCTCCTCAATATCTAGGGGAATACCTTTGATGAAGCCCGAGAAGATAAACACCGATAGGCCTGCTCCAAATCCCAGATAGAGCACCACCATGCCCAAGGGGTTGTTGAAGTGGAGCATGTCGGCGATCTTCACGGTGGGGAACATGACCATCTGGAAGGGGATAACCATGGAGAACACAAACAGGTAGTACAGGGCCGAAGTCCACCAGGTCTTTACCCGGATGATGTAATAGGCCGTCATAGCACTGAAGAACACGACGGTAGCGACCGAGAGAACGGTAATGACGAAGGACCAGAGAATGGCTTCGAAGAAACCGGTCCTGGCAAGGCCCGTTGTGTAGTTCTGCAAGCCCGCCCACATGTCCCCAATCGGGAGAGCGAACGGGTCGGAGCTGATCGAGAACTTGTGCTTGAACGAGTTAATGACAATGAACAGGATTGGCCCGATGAAGACAACGACCAGGAGAACAAGAACAACATAGAAGAAGCCGTTGCGTGCTGGCTTGGGCTTCTCCCCCGCTGAGAGCGTCTGGTTCCCCTCCGGTAGGGGTTCGGCGGCGTTCTCAGCATGTTCGATCATGGCGCTCATGCCTCGACCTCCTTGCTTCGGGTCGCCCGTAACTGGACGAGTGCGATCAGGACAACAAAAATTACGAAGATAACGGCCTTGGCCTGGCCGACACCTTCCTGGCCCATCCGGGCAAACATCGTGTTCACGATGTTGAGGGCAACCATTTCGGTCTGCGCCTGCGGCGCACCGTTGGTGAGCGCAAGGTTTTGGTCGAACAGCTTGAACGAATTGGCCAGTGTCAGGAATACACAGATGGTGATCGTGGGCATGATAACCGGGATAGTGACATGGCGCAGGGTCTGCCACCTCGTGGCACCGTCAATTTCGGATGCTTCGGTGAGCTCGGGTGGGACGGACTGGAGGCCGGCAATGTAGATGATCATCATGTAGCCGACCTGCTGCCAGTTGATGAGCAGGATTAGGCCCACGAAGCCGTACTCCCATTTGGAAATGATCGTGGTGCCGTAGTTCGCGAGCACGGCGTTGATCATCTGCTGCCACGTGTATCCGAGAACAATGCCGCCAATGAGGTTTGGCATGAAGAACACGGAGCGGAAGAAGTTTGTGCCACGCAATTTCTGCGTGAGCAAACGCGCGATTGCGAAAGCAAAAATGTTGACCGAAACAACGGCGACAAGGACAACGAGGATCGTGAACCCAAATGAACTGGTGAAGCCCTGGCTCTCATCAAACGCCCGCTGATAGTTTTCCAGGCCCACCCATTCGGCATTCGAGATCGTCGTGAAATCGGAGAACGACAGGTAGATGCCGATGACAAAAGGCAACAGGAACGCGATGGTGAACGCGATGCCTGTTGGGGCCACGAAAACTGGAAAATACTTCTTTAGTGCTCTTTGCATGTTTGTCTCAATTCTGGAGCGCGTCCTTGCGCTCCGTAGGACAAAGGGGGTGCTGGGGGCGGGTCAGACGCCCCGCCCCCAGCGTTCAGGCATTAGCCCAGGTTAGCCTTCTCGGAGGCCCAGCTGGAAACGAAGATGTCGACAACATCGTTCCATTCCATGTTGCCCGATGCGTACTGGGCAAGACCGCCAGCGAAGTCGTCCTTGAACTTCTGCGACGGGAAGGTGGTGAACACCCACGGGATCGGCTCCAGATCCGGGTCGGTCATGTACCGGTTCACTTCCTTTGCCAGCGGGTCGGACGGGGTCGAATCGCCAAACGACTCAAACGGAGCAATGAAGCCCAGATCGTTGGTCACGTAGTCCATGCCCTCTTCAGAGCTGAACAGCCAATTCACGAAGTCAATCGTGGCCTGCTGGTCGGCTTCGGAAGCTTCGGAGTTGATAGCCATGAAGGCCTCGGTGCCGATGTTGATCGACTTGGACTCTTCGCCCTCGACACCGGTGTAGATCGGGAGGAACTTGATATCGTCCTCGGCAACGACGTTGCCTTCGATGCCGCTGATCTGGCTCCACGCCCAGTTGCCATTCTGCACCATGGCGGCCTTACCGGTTGCGAACTCCTGCATAGAGTCCGTGACAGTCTTTGACGGGGTCAGCGAAGGTTCCACCGTCGAGTTCGTCAGGTACAGGTCAAACACATTCTTGTAGTTCTCGTTGTACGAGAAAGCGATCTCCTGCTTGTCGGTCACGCCCTCTTCGTCGTACTCGTAGAACACGGGAATGTTGGCAAGGTGGGTCTGGAAACGCCACTCCTCACCCGTAGCAAGCGAGGTGGAAGCGAAGACACCGTCAATGCCCAGCTCGTCCTTGCGAGCCTGCATGTCATCCGTGACTTCCTTCAGGGTGTCAAAGTTGTTGATCTCATCCATCGAGGTCACGACCGCGCCATCCATGGCGAAGTAGTCTTCGAAGATTGCCTGGTTGTAGATGATGCCGTAGCCCTCTACTGCCAGCGGCACACCGTAGATCTTGCCGTCCTCGCCCTGAAGGGCAAGGCCCGGATCGTTCAGGTCCTGAGCAAAATCAGTGTCATCGAGCTCGAGAGCGTATTCCTGCCAGTTCACGAGACCCATTGGTCCGTTGATCTGGTACAGGGTCGGCGCTTCAGACTTCGTGATCTCAGACTTCAGTGTCTGCTCGTACGTACCGGAAGCAGCCGTAACGACCTTGACCTCAACACCGGTCTCCTCGGTGTACGCGGCCGCGATCTCCTTGTAGGTTTCCTCGGACTCCGGCTTCCAGTTCAGGAAGTAGACCGAGCCCTCGCCACCTTCCGCCTCATCGTCAGACCCGCACGCAGCGAGACCGCCAAGGGCGAAGGCGCCGGCCGTCAAAACAGCGACGGCCCTCTTAGCGTTGAACATGATGTGTCCTCCTTCGGACATCCAAATAACCCATCGGCGTCCTTGCCGACAGGCGTTCACAGAAGACTTCCTGGACATAAGTACAGAGGAAGTTCCGTTTTGTCACGATCAATATCATGGCACATGGTTTTCTCATTCACCAAGACGAAACACCTAGTATCCACCAATACGAAGTGCACATCTGGCCGAATCGAAGCGAACGAACTGGGAGCTCGGCTCAATGCCACAGACACCAGGGTCAGATAGTTCAGAATTCGCTTAAGGATGCCAGGTGAGCGATCCTCTTCAATCAAATACGATCGAGCCGAGCCGACCTGAACGCATCTGGGCCAATCAGGGGCACAGTCGAGTGCCACGAGGACTCTGACCTACCGGCTCTGAGAGGCTCGTTGAGTGGCACCGGGGCAATCATTTTCGGCGTACACCGAGCTATTTTGACTGCTCCAACAATGAGCGTCTTTCCCCGTCACCGGAATGAAAGGGAGCGCTCTGCCTGTCTCCCACCAACATCATTGCGGGCACGCACTTCGTAGACGTATCGGCGGAAGCCCTACCAGTCTTCCTCAATCATGCGTGCGACGGATGGGGCGGTGATCGGAAAGCTCCGTCAGTGCCGCATCAGCACCATGTCGTCAACGTGGACCGCGGGGCGGCCTGCGCCAGCTACGCCGGCGGAGGCACGGAGCCTTTCAGAATCCCAGCCAGCTAGTCCTCGGGCAACGAGGTTGCCGTCGGGTCCGATGATGTCGATGGGATCACCCGGATCGAAGGTTCCGACAACGTCGGTGACACCGACGGCGAGAAGCGAGTTGCCACCGGATTCCAGGGCAGCAACCGCACCAGCATCAAGCCGAAGCTGACCGGATGACTGTGCCGCATGGGCGATCCACAACGCTCGAGCGTTCGACTTGGTGCCGGTGGCAGCGAACCAGGTGCCGACTGGCTCTCCTGCGAGGGCCCTACCAAGATTGTCGGCCGAGGTGACGATGGTGGGGATACCGAAGGCGGTCGCCATGCGAGCGGCGGTAACCTTGGTTGCCATGCCACCGGTACCGAAGGAGCTACCCCTGCCGGTGATCGAATAGTTCTGAAGCTCGGACATGTCACCCACGAAGGGGATCCGGCGCGAGCCGGGTTCCTTGGGCGGGCCAGAGTAAAGAGCATCCACATCCGTGAGCAAGAGCAGGAAGTCAGCATCAATGAGGTGGGCGATGAGAGCTGCGAGACGGTCGTTGTCTCCCAGCCTGAGTTCCGAGGTGGCCACCGCATCGTTCTCGTTGACGATGGGAACGATCCCCATAGTCAGTAGCCGGTCGAGAGCCAGGCGAGCGTTGCGGTAGTGGTTGCGGCGAATTACATCGTCGGCGGTGAGCAGGACTTGGCCGATGCTGATGTTGTGGGCGTTGAAGCGCTCGCTGTATTCGGCCATGAGCTTTGTTTGACCGACCATGGAGGCGGCCTGAAGCCCCGCCATGTCCGTCGGCCGCGACGTCATGCCGAGACTGCCGACGCCCGCGGCGACGGCGCCGGAGGAGACGAGCGCGAAGCGCTGGTCCCTGCTGTAGGCCTCTGCGAGAGTGTCGGAGAGGATATTGAGCTGTTCGTGGTTCAGTGTGCCGTCAGGCAACGTTAGGGAGGAGGATCCGACCTTGACAACGAACTTGGGGGCGCTGGGGACGAGCGACCTGTTGGCCAGTCCCCACTTTATTGATCCGCTGGTCACTGCTCCTCCGGATCGGTCCAGACTCCGGACTCGCGCTCCGTCCACAGTTCTTGGCGAGCAGCTTCTTGAGCGTCCATCTTCTCGTAGAAGGCATCCCGCTTTTCCTGACGGGTGGGGCGAGAGGACTCTTCGAAGCGAAGATCCGTACCGCGTGGGCCAAGGAGCTCTGCACCGGTTGCCATGGTGGGCTCCCAGTCAAACACCACTCCCCCGTCGACATCGCCGATCACGACGGTGTCGCCAGCAAGAGCGCCTGCCTTAACGAGTTCATCCTCAACCCCGAGCTTCGCGAGTCGGTCGGCCAGGTAGCCGACGGCCTCGTCGTTGTCGAAGTTGGTTTGGCGGACCCAGCGTTCGGGCTTATCACCAAGGACCTGGTAGAAGGTGCCGGAGCTACCGCCAAGGCGGTTGATGTGGAACTCGTTGCGGGCGCCACGCGGCTCGGGCCGCAGAACGATCGGTGCGGGCTCTTCCTCGGGCTGGTTCTCGCGTACCTCGGTAACGAGAGCCGCAAGAGCGAAGGAGAGTTCACGCAGTCCCTCGCGGGACACTGCGGAGACAATGTGGACCGGGTACTTCTTGCGCAGGTCCTCGGCAACAAACGCTGCCAGTTCCTTGGCTTCGGGCACGTCGGCCTTGTTGAGAACAATGAGGCGAGGGCGTTCCATGAGCGGCAGGTGGCCATGGGTGGGCGGGATCTGCTGGGAGTAGATCTCAATCTCCCGCTCCAGTGTCATGAGATCAGACTCGGGATCGCGTCCCGGCTCCAGGGTGGCGCAGTCAAGCACGTGAACAATAACTGCACAGCGTTCAATGTGGCGTAGGAACTCGAGACCGAGTCCCTTCCCTTCCGAGGCCCCGGGAATAAGGCCGGGAACATCGGCAATCGTGTACCGAACGTCCCCAGCATCAACCACACCGAGGTTCGGAACCAAGGTGGTGAACGGGTAGTCGGCAATCTTGGGCCGTGCGGCGGACATGGAGGCGATGAGGGATGACTTGCCGGCCGAGGGGAAGCCCACGAGAGCAACGTCGGCGACGGACTTGAGCTCAAGAACAACGTCGATCTGTTCACCCGTGTCACCGAGCAGGGCAAAGCCGGGGGCCTTGCGCTTCGGGGATGCGAGGGCTGCGTTACCGAGACCGCCCTGGCCGCCCTTGGCAAGCATGTACTGCGCGCCGGGGCCCACGAGGTCAGCAAGGATATCGCCATTCATGGACTTGACCACGGTTCCGCTGGGTACACCGAGGATCAGGTCCTCACCGGACTTGCCAATCCTGAGGTCGCCTTCGCCCGGCTTGCCGGAGGTGGCTGCCTGGTGTGGGGAACGGTGATAGCTAAGTAGCGTGGTTACCTGCGGATCAACCTCAAGGATAATGTCGCCACCGTTGCCGCCGTTGGCCCCGTCGGGGCCTCCGAGGGGCTTGAACTTTTCCCGGCGCACGGACACGCAGCCGTTACCGCCGTTGCCCGCCTTAGCGTGCAAAACGACCCTGTCAACGAAACTAGCCACCGTTACCTCCAAAGAATGGCAGAAGGGGTGGACGGCACTGCCGTCCACCCCTCACTGTTTAAAATTTTGTTCAGGCGGAAACCGGAACGATGTCGACGATCTTGCGATCGCGACGGACACCGAATTCGACGGTGCCGGTTGCAAGGGCGAACAGCGTGTCGTCCTTGCCGCGCCCGACGTTGTTGCCGGGGTGGAACTTGGTGCCGCGCTGGCGAACGAGGATCTCGCCCGCGTTCACGAGCTGACCGCCGAAACGCTTAACGCCGAGGCGCTGTGCGTTCGAATCGCGACCGTTGCGCGTTGAGGATGCACCCTTCTTGGTTGCCATAGTTCAGGTCCTTCCTTACTCAGGCGATCGAGGTGATCTTGACGCGGGTCAGCTGCTGGCGGTGCCCCTGACGCTTGCGGTACCCCGTCTTGTTCTTGTACTTGATGATGTCGATCTTCGGGCCCTTTTCGGCCCGGACGATTTCTCCGGTCACCGTTGCGGAAATCCCGTCCGCAGACGTGGTGACCTTATCGCCATCGACAAGCAGGATCGGCTCGAGCTCGACCTTGTCACCGGCCTCGCCCTCGATCTTATTCATGACGACAATGGAGCCGACGGACACCTTCTCCTGGCGGCCGCCAGCCTTGACAATCGCGTAAGCCACGTTGTTTGCTCATCTCTGGTTGACGTATGCGGACATTAAAGTCTTGTGCCCCGGTTGGGCACCGACGTCCCATACTACTTGAAACAGTTTCTGTCAGCCAAGCCCTGAACCGCGATAAACGGCGGATTCGGCTGTGTTTTTCAGCACTACTTGGTCGGGAAGGTCATGATCCCCGGTGCGGAGCTGGACTTCGGGATGATCGTGCCCGACGAAGCGGAGCGCCGCGACTTACGGTTCTCATCCTCGACCTTCTCCTCCACCGGCTTCCCAGCAGGCTTCGGTGCAGGCTTCTTAGGAGCAGTCTTAGCAGCCGTTCCCTTCGGCTTCTCAGCCACGATAATCGCCCCGCCAGTGGTCACGATCGTTCCCGACGAGGCAACCCGGCGAGCCTTACGCTCAGCGGGAGGCGTAGCAGCAGCAGGCTCGGAGTAGGCCGTCCTGGACTGAGCTGACCTTGAAGCAGTCTTCTCTGCAGAGTCAGCCGAACCGGCAGAATGGCCGGAGGAATCCGTGCCCGAGCCGCCCGGCTGGACCTTACCGGAGACGCCGACCTTGCCGGAGACACGGCCGCGCGAACCTGACCTGTCGTCACGTCCAGCGGACTTGTCAGAGTCAGCGGTGCCCTGAGAATCCGCCCCCTTCGAGCTGGCGTTCCTCGAATCCGCGTTCTTCGAACCTACGTTCTGTGAATCTGCGTTCTGTGAATCGGAGCCCTTGGAACCGTCGTTCTTGGAGCTTGCGCCTTCTGCGAGCTTCGAAAGGTCCTCGGTGAGGTCCGGGATAGAAGAAGAGCTGGCGGAATCGGTTCCGTTGGTGGAGGCGTTCCGGGCGGATTCGGAGCGGCGTGCGGACGAGCGCCTGCCGCGGGGCTTGGCGTCTTCCTTCTTATCCTCGTCCTCTTGGTGGATCTGCGCAGCTGCTGCTGCGATAGAAGCAAGGGCGGACTTGACCTCTTCGCGCTTGGCGGTCTCTTCCTTATCGACCACCGGCGGGGTCGGTGCGGGCTTCGACTGCTGCTGCTTTTGCGGTGCGGGGGCCTGCTTGGGCTGGTCGCCCTTTTCCACCGGCTGGGTATGGATGTGGTATCCGCGTCCCTCGCAGTGCTCACAGGTCGTGGAGAAGGCCTCAACGAGTCCCTGTCCGACGCGTTTGCGCGTCATCTGGACCAGGCCAAGGGAGGTTACTTCGGCTACCTGGTGGCGGGTACGGTCCCTGCCCAGGCATTCGATGAGACGGCGGAGCACGAGATCCCGGTTGGATTCGAGAACCATGTCGATGAAGTCGATGACGATGATGCCGCCGATGTCGCGCAGGCGGAGCTGGCGAACAATTTCTTCGGCCGCTTCCAGGTTGTTCTTCGTGACGGTCTCTTCGAGTGTTCCACCGGAACCGGTGAACCGACCCGTGTTGACGTCAACAACGGTCATAGCTTCCGTACGGTCAATGACGAGCGAGCCACCGGAGGGCAGGTAGACCTTGCGGTCCATTGCCTTGGCCAGCTGCTCATCGACCCGAGCGTCCGTGAAGACGTCCTTGTTGGCGACCCACTTGTGGACCCGCTCGTCGAGTTCCGGGGACAGCTCGTGTACGTACTCCTTAATGGTGGAGTACGTGTTGTTGCCCTGCACGTGGAGGGACTCGAAGTCTTCGTTGAAGACGTCGCGGACAACGCGAACAGCGAGCTCCGGCTCTCCCTTGAGGAGCACGGGTGCCGACTTGGCGGACTTCGACTTCTGCTGGATATCGGCCCACTTCTGGGTAAGGCGCTCGACGTCCTTGCGGAGCTGATCTTCCGAGGCTCCTTCGGCCGCCGTACGGACTATCACTCCGTGCTCGGCGGGAACGATTTCCTTCAGGAGCTTCTTGAGCCTCTGACGTTCCCGCTCGGGGAGCTTGCGGGAAATCCCCGTCATGGCTCCGGAGGGAACGAGAACAAGATGGCGACCAGCGAGAGTGATCTGGGCCGTGAGGCGCGCACCCTTGTGTCCGATCGGATCCTTAGTCACCTGAACAAGAACGGTCTCGCCTGAGGAGAGGGCGGACTCGATGCGCCTTGGCTTACCTTCGAGGCCTGCGGCCTCCCAGTTGACCTCGCCGGCGTAAAGAACGGCGTTGCGGCCCTTGCCGATGTCGACGAACGCGGCCTCCATCGAGGGCAGCACGTTCTGCACCCGGCCAAGGTAGACGTTGCCGACCATGGATACCTGGGTGTGGCGAGCCACGTAGTGCTCGACAAGAATGTCGTCCTCGAGGACAGCGATCTGATTGAGGCCATCCTGCTCGCGTACGAGCATCTTGCGGCTAACCGATTCGCGGCGTGCCAGGAACTCGGACTCGGTGATCGAGTGCCTGCGGCGGCCAGCCTCGCGGCCGTCCCTGCGGCGCTGCCTCTTGGCTTCGAGGCGCGTGGAGCCCTTGAGTGCCGTCACCTCATCGGATGAGGTGGACCGGCGGCGCCTGCGGCGCCGGGTCGTCCCGACCGTGTCATCGGAATCCTGCGAGTCGTTTCCAGAGTCGTTGGAATCGTCCGAGTCATCGGAGTCGCTATCCTGGTCCCTGCTCCTGCGCTGAGACCTGCTGCGGGTGCGGGTACGAGTCTTGGGCTCGTCGTCCTTCTCATTAGAGTCAGAATCGGAGCTAGCGGTAGACGAGTCGTCGGACTGATCAGAGTCGGACTGGTCATCCTTGTTGTCGTTGTCCCGGCGGTTGCGCTGATTCTTCCGATCCCGGTCGCCGTCCTGGTCCTTGTGACCTTTGTTGCCCTTGCCGCCTTTGTTGTTGTCTCGGCTGTCCTGCTGATCCTGCTCTGATGAGTCGGTGGAGCGGCCGCGACCGCGGGAACCGCGCCTGCGGGGCTTGCGCTCCTCATCGTCATCGTCACCTGTTTGCGGCTCGGGTGCCGGGCGACGGATTACTGTTGTCGGGTCGGGCTCCTGGAAGAGGAGGTAGGTTGCCGGCAGTGCCGGCTTCGAAGCGTTCGAGCTATTATCGGCCTGTTCTTCGGCCATGAGGACTCCTGTCCGGAAAGCCGGCACGGACAGCTTCCCATGTGAATCGCCGGTGTCGGCGGAAGTCTCTTCAAACATCGTGTCCAGGCAGCACACCGGGAGGCGGCGCTCATATCCACAATGTCGGCTCCGCGGTCCGTGCCCGCTGAGCCCTGTGCAATTCTCTCATACTTTCCGGTATTCACTCCCTGGGGGTCCAGAAAGAATGGTCAAACTCAACACGCCGTGAGCAAAAGATGATCCTTGTCATCGGCGTGGTGCGGAATTTCTCCAAACATACGCGGCGTGGGACCGAGCAAACCAAGTAACTAGCCAATTTGGTATAAATCACTACTTTTCCGGCATTAAAGGTTTTATGACAGAGTGTCTAGAAACGGGACCTTTGTCCCAGGCTCATGTTAGCCGACGGCATAAATTTGGACCATATATCTCTATACCAGGAAGGGGATGTGGTGGAAGCGCTTGACCTCGCACGGTGGCAGTTCGGCATCACTACCGTTTACCACTTTATCCTTGTCCCACTGACCATTGGCCTCGCTCCCCTTGTCGCGATCATGCAGACAAAATGGTTGCGTTCAGGCGAAGAAAAGTGGATGAAGTTAGCCGAGTTCTTCGGCAAGATCCTTATTATTAACTTTGCTCTTGGCGTTGCTACCGGCATTGTCCAGGAGTTCCAGTTCGGCATGAACTGGTCCGAGTACTCCCGTTTCGTGGGTGACATCTTCGGAGCACCGCTCGCATTTGAGGCCCTCATGGCCTTCTTCTTGGAATCAACCTTCCTGGGACTGTGGGTGTTTGGTAAGGGCCGCATGAGTGCGAAGCTCAACACCCTGTGCATCTGGATGGTCGCCATTGGCGTGAACATCTCGGCCTACTTCATTCTCTGCGCCAACTCCTTCATGCAGCACCCCGTCGGTGCTGTCTACAACGAGGAGACCGGTCGTGCAGAGCTCGATGGTGTGGGCGGCTTCCTTGAAGTACTGACCAATAACACGGCCATTGCCGCTACCTCGCACACGATCACCGCTGCCTTCCTGGTTGCCGGCACTCTCGTTGCCGGCATCGGCACCTGGTGGATGGTGCGTTCGACGAAGAAGAACATCGCGGGTCAGCCCGAGATGTGGCGCTCCGCCGCTCGCTTCGGTTTCGTCACGATCCTGATCTCGGCCGCGGGCGTTGGCCTGACCGGTCACTTCCAGGGCCAGCTCATGTACGAGCAGCAGCCGATGAAAATGGCATCCGCCGAGGCGCAGTGCCACAACGAGGAGGGCGCGCCCCTGTCGATCCTCGCGATCGGTGACCTCACGAACGACTGTGAGAACGTCACCCGCATCATCGACGTGCCGTGGGTGACCTCGTTCATGGCAACCAACCACCTCACGGGTCCCGAGTCCGAGGTTGCCGGCGTTGAGGACGTTCAGTCCTTCTACCAGGAGAAGTACGCCGACCAGTTCGGTGAGGACTACGACTACCGTCCGAACCTGGTTGTCACCTACTACTCGTTCCGCGCCATGATCGGCCCGATCATCTTCCCTGTCATCCTGGCCCTTGCCGGGCTCTGGTTCACGCGTAAGGAAAAGATCTGGGACTCGAGCGGTTGGGCCAAGTACGCGCTCTTCGCCATCCCCATGCCGTTCATCGCATCCTCCTTCGGTTGGATCTTCACGGAGATGGGACGCCAGCCCTGGGTTGTTGCCCCGAACCCAACCGGCGTGGAAGATGTCCTACTCCTCACTGACTATGGTGTCTCGCAAACAACGAGCCCAGCCATGGTCCTCACCACCCTCATTGGTTTCACGGTGCTGTACGCCATCCTCGGCGTGGTCTGGTTCCTGCTGGTACGGCGATACACGCTGGAGGGCATCGACCTGACAACGGAGAAGGCTCCTGCACCGGACGACGAAAACCAGCCCCTGAGCTTCGTTTACTAGGGAGAGATAGAACAATGGATTTCCTGCCCTACCTGTGGTTCATCGTCATCGCCGTTCTCTGGATCGGTTACCTCACGCTCGAGGGCTTCGACTTCGGTGTCGGCATGCTCTACACAACCGTGTCGAAGAACCCGAAGGAACGCCGGGTTGCTCTCAACACGATCGGCCCCCACTGGGACGGTAACGAGGTGTGGCTGCTCACCGCCGGTGGCGCCACCTTCGCGGCCTTCCCCGAGTGGTACGCCACCATGTTCTCCGGCATGTACCTCGCGCTGTTCCTCATCCTCGTCCTCCTCATCGTTCGCATCTGCGCGATTGAGTGGCGGGGCAAAATCAACGACATCAACTGGCGCAAACGCTGGGACCTCGCCCACACCGTCTGTGCCTGGCTCGTATCGTTCCTGTGGGGCGTCGCGTTTGCCAACCTGGTCCAGGGCATGAAGATCGAGGTTCTCGAGATCACCAATCCCGCGACCCAGACCTACGAGGTTGTCTCCCCCGAAGCGTTCGAGGCGGCCACCAACACGGCGGCCTACACGCACCACCTGACCGGCGGCTTCTTCTCCCTGCTCACGCCGTTCACGCTGCTTGGCGGCCTTGTCACCCTGTGCCTGTTCCTCACCCACGGCGCGGTGTTCATGGCGCTCAAAACCGCGGGTGACTTCCAAGTCCGGGTCGAGAAGCTCGCGGCACGCCTCTCCATCGAGTCGCTCCTCCCCACGGCCATCTGGGCCATCTGGGCGCAGCTCGCCTACGCGAGCAGTTTCTGGTCCTGGATCCCGCTGGCAATCGCAGCCGTCTGCCTGGTCCTCACGGCCCTGTGGGCACAGAAGGGCGATGAGCTCAAGGCATTTATCGCAAACTTCATCGCGATTGCCGCCGCCGTTGCGTTTATCTTCACCGCGATGTTCCCAAACGTCATGAAGTCGTCGATCGACCCGGCATACTCGCTCACAATCGAGCAGGCCTCGGCCACCGGCCCGACGCAGATCATCATGTCGGTTGCTTCCCTCATCCTTGTTCCGATCATCATTGGTTACTCCATCTGGTCGTACAAGGTGTTCTCCAAGCGGATTCACGTCGACAACATCCCGGACGATCCGTCCGGCCTGTCCCCGAGGTACGAAGAAACCGCTCGCTAACGAAGTCTCCGTTCAGTGAACGGAGAACGTAGACCCAATGGTGGGCGCGGCCTAGGTCGCGCCCACCATTCTTATCGCCGGACATAACCCCGCACCCGCTCTCTGTCACCGCGGCCAATGGGGTCGCCCCCAGCTTTTATTACTAAGGTTGATTACGTGAAGCCACTGGATCCGAAACTCCTCAAGCATGCTCAGCCGGCCCGGCACTACGTCCTTCTCGTGACGGTAACGGGCTTCCTCTCTGCAGCATTCATCATCGCCCAGTGCTTCCTCATCTCCTACGCCATCTCCCCCGTCATAGACGGCACCGCGGGGCTCAGCGACGCTATTCCATTCGTTGGTGCCCTCGCCCTCGTTGTCCTCGGCCGCCTGGTTGTTACCTGGCTTCAGGAGTCTTTCGGTCACCGCGCGGCGCTCGCCACAATCTCGACCCTGCGGAAGAAGGTTCTCGACCGTGCGGGCGACCTCGGTCCCCGGTGGCTGGCCTCTCGCACGTCCTCGATCGTCACGTTCACGACCCGGGGCCTGGAGGACCTCGAGCCCTACTTCGTGAAGTACCTGCCCCAGCTACTGCTGTCGGCAACCGTCACCCCCGCCTCCCTCATCGTTGTCCTTGCCCTGGACTGGCCCTCTGCTTTCCTCGTTGTCTTCTGCATCCCAATCATCCCGATCTTCATGATCCTTATTGGGAAAATGACGGAGTCGACGTCAAAGAAGAAGGTCGCCGCCATGGAGTCCCTGGGCGACCAGGTTCTCGACCTCATTGCGGGCCTTCCCACCCTCAAGGCCCTCGGCCGCGAGCAGGGTCCCACCAAGCGGGTCGACACCCTCGGGAAGAGCTACACGAAGACCACGATGGAGGCGCTAAGGATTGCGTTCCTGTCGGGCTCCGTTCTCGAGTTCCTTGCCACCCTCTCGACCGCACTCGTTGCCGTCGAGGTGGGCTTCCGCATGGTTTACGGCTACCTTGACCTCACCACCGGGCTGATCATCATCATGCTGACCCCCGAGATTTTCAAGCCCCTGCGGGAAGTCGGCACCCAGTTCCATGCCTCGACCGATGGCCTCGCCGCATCCGAAGAGGCCATCGCCATCATCGAGACCCCGGCGCCCAAGCCGGGCACCGAGCCCGCACCGGACCTCACCACCACCTCGATCTTGTTTGAGGACCTATCGGTTGAGGCAGAGGGCCGCGGCATTATCGCCCCCGCCCACCTCACCGCCGAAGTAAAGCCCGGGCTGATTACAGCTATTGCCGGCCCCTCAGGTGCCGGCAAGTCCACGGCGGTCTCCGTGCTCCTTGGCATGCACACGCCCACGAAGGGTGCCGTCACCGCGGCCGGTGTGCCGGTGACGAATATGGATCCCGATACCTGGTGGTCCCAGATCTCCTGGGTTCCCCAGCGCCCCGTCATTGTTCCCGGCACGGTCGCCGAGAACGTCGGAGTGAAAGACGATGAGGCGGCTCGTCTTACCGGTCTGGATGAGATCCTCGAAGAACTTCCCGAGGGCTGGGATACCCGCATCGGCCAGGGCGGTATCGGCCTGTCGCTCGGCCAACGCCAGCGCCTTGCGCTGACTCGTGCCCTCGCCGAGAGAAGGCCACTGCTGATTCTTGATGAGCCGACGGCTCACCTGGATGCTGCGTCCGAGAGGCAGATTATCGACGCCGTGACGGCGGCCAAGGCCCACGGACAAACCGTCCTTGTCATTGCCCACCGACAGACCCTGCTCGACATAGCTGACGAGACAATACAGGTGGTTGCCATGGGGGGAGTGAAATGATCCTCGGACTAAAAGAGCGCAGTGCTCTGAAGCGTTGCCTGGCGATGCTCGAGATCGACCGCGGCAAGTTCCTTCTCTCGGTTCTCTTTGGCTCCATGGGCCTCGGTAGCGCCATCGCCCTGTCGGCAGTATCCGCCTGGCTCATTGCTCGAGCGTCTCAGATGCCACCGGTGTTGGACCTGTCCGTTGCCGCTACCTCCGTTCGCATGTTCGGCATCGGCAAGGCCCTGTTCCGCTATCTCGAACGGCTGGCCTCCCACCGGGTGGCCCTGGCGGGAATGGGAAACCTGCGAACCAATATCTACAAGAGCCTTGCCGGCTCTTCGAGTTCCCGAGTTGCCACTATCCGCCGCGGCGACCTCCTTGCTCGCACGGGTGCGGATGTCGACACGATAGGCGACACTGTTGTCAAGGCCATCCTCCCCGCCTGCATCGCACTCCTCACGTCCTTCGTTTCCGTTGGCATCGTCTGGTGGCTCTCCCCTCCGATCGCGATCGCGCTCATTATTTGCCTTCTCCTGTCCGGCGTTGTCGGCCCTACGGTTGCTGCGCTCGGTGCCCGCCGTGCCGAAGCGGACCGCGTCAACGACGAAGCCGAGCTATCTTCCCTGTCCCTCGCCGTCCTCGAAGGCTCCGCCGAACTGCGTGTCTCGGGCCGGCTTAAAGCCATGGAGAACGCTCTCGAGGAAACCGAAGCCCGGATAAGGTCCCACCGCGACCGGTCGGCGAAGCCGTTGGCATGGGCGGCGGTTATCGACACTCTCGCCCTTGGTCTCTCCGTCCTGGCCGCGATCGTCATTGGCGTGGGTCAGATGGAGGCGGGAATTATTAACGGCATCGAGCTTGCCGTGTGCGTGCTCGTTCCGCTGGCGGCCTTCGAGGGAACGGCGGCCCTGGGCCCTGCCGCACTCGAGCTTGTGCAGTCCGGTCAGGCCGCCATGCGGATCAGCGATCTGCTCGGTGAAGAAGAGGCAGATCCGAAGCGGTCGGACAAGGCTCTCTCCCCCGTTATTGAAGCCAAGGACCTCGTTGTCGGTTGGCCGGGCGGTCCCGATGTGGCAGGTCCGCTGAACCTGCGGATTGAGAAGGGCTCAAAGATTGCCGTTGTCGGTCCCTCCGGCATCGGCAAGTCCACACTGCTCTCCACGCTTGCCGGGCTGATCCCACCCCATGCTGGTTCTGCCACGGTCGGTGGAACGGAAGCAGCAACGCTGGATCGGGAATCGGTTTCCGAGGTCATGATTCTGATCGCCGAGGACGCTCATATCTTCCACACGACCGTGCTGGAGAACCTCCGGGTCGTCCGCAGGGATCTGACCGAGGATGACGCTCGTACTGCCCTCCATAGGGCCGGTCTTGGCGACTGGCTGGAACGGCTGCCCGATGGGCTCAACACTCTTCTGGGCGGCAATGCCACCACCGTGTCGGGTGGCGAGAGGCGTAGGCTTCTCATTGCTCGCGCCCACGCCTCGCATGCTCCGATCATTGCTCTCGATGAGCCGGGTGAACACCTGGAGCCGGAGACCGCCGACCGGCTCCTGGGTGACCTGTTCCAGTCGGACTTGGGCATCGTTGTTGTTACTCACCGGCTTACGGGGCTGGAAAATGTCGATACCATTGTTTATTTAGGAGACAATGGCGTAGAGATCGGCACCTACGGCGATCTCATGGAGCACAGCCCCAAGTTCCGCTGGGCGGTACAGGAGACTCAATGACAGACCCCATCGGTTACCCGATCATCGAGCAGACCGGACAAACCGGCGGGCTTTTTGACTCCGCACTCGCCTTAACCTCACGACTCGACATCACCTCGGCTTTGCAAGAGTTTGTGGAGGCGGCACGCCGCCTCACGGGAGCCAAATACGCTGCTCTCGGCATTCTCGGTAGCCGGGGTGAAACCGTAGCCTTTCACTATTCGGGTATGAGTGTGCCGGACGCTGAGAAGCTCCCCCACCCACCCCATGGTGACGGTGTGTTCGCGCAGATCCCGGTGGATGCTCCCCTCATCATTAACGACATTGCCTCCCACCCAGCATTCGAAGGGTGGCCGAGCTACCACCCGAAGATGCAGAACTTTCTTGGTGTCCCCGTACGCATCCAAGAGCAGGTCTTCGGCAGGCTCTACCTTTCGGATAAGCAGGACGGCTTTAACGAGGCAGATGCATCAAACATGAGCATGCTGGCCTCCGCAGCAGCCATTGCCGTCCAGAACGCCCGGCTTTACTCCGAGTCCGAGGACCGGGCTAATTGGATCAGTGTCTCCCAGTCCATTACGACTGCCTTGCTTGAGGGAACCGATGAGGAGGAGGCTCTCAAGCTCATCGCCAGGAAAATGAGAACGGTCTCCAGGTCCTCCACCGCCCTCATTGTCCTGCCCTCGATCGGTGACGCATGGGTGTGCGAGATTGCCGATGGTGAAGACGCCGAGAACATGATTGGTCTCGAGTTCCCACCCGATGGCAGAGCCCAGACAGTGATCCGCGAGGGCTCCGGCGTTGTCGTTGACTCCATGACCCGCACCCGCACCATGCGTATCCCAGAACTTCGGGGATACGGTCCCGCTCTTTACGCACCGATGATCGTTGGCGGCCAGGGCGCCGGTGTCATCATCCTGCTGCGCTCCCGCACCCAGCAAGAGTTCGATCTTGCCGATTTGGCCATGGCCGAATCGGTATCCAAGCAGGCCGCTCTCGCCCTAGAACTTGCTTCAGCTCGCCACGCACAGGACGTTGCCGCACAGATCGACGAGAGGGCCGCAATCGGTCGCGATCTCCACGACCTGGCCATTCAGCAGCTCTTCGCCACCGGCATGCAGATCACGGCAATCCGTGAAGATCTCGAATCGAAGGAAGCCAGCCCGGACATTGTCGATCTCCTGAACCAGGCCATCTCTTCCGTCGATGAGTCGGTCAAGGAAATCCGCCACATTGTGCACCGGCTCCGCGAGCCCGACGCGAACGTTGTCGTTGTCGAACGCCTCCGCCGCGAAGCATCACTGGCCCGTACCTCGCTCGGCTTTGCCCCATCCTTTGTTATCAGCCTCAACGGGGAAACCCTGCCCCAGGATGTTGATGCTGAGACGGTAGCTCTGATCGATAACATGATTGGTGCGGACATTGCTGACGATGTCGTTGCTGTCACCCGCGAGGGCCTCTCCAATGCTGCCAGGCACGCCAAAGCCTCATCCGTGTCCGTGACTGTCTCCATCGACCCTAGCGAAGTCAGAATCGTAGTTTCCGATGATGGTGCGGGCCTGTCCCCTACCCAATCCCGCAGGTCCGGCCTCGCCAACCTGGCAGCCCGAGCCCGCCGCCACGGCGGATCCTTCGACCTATCAAGGGGCGAAGACCGCGGTGCAGTCATGACCTGGTACGCACCACTCGACTAGGAGCTCCAACAGGGCCGATCGCAAAATTGTGACCAACAGTTCCTGCGGTCCTCAATGAACACACACAGTCGGCGCAAGCAGGCGCATTCGGCGCTGCAAAATCTGCTAAAGAACAATTCCATTTTTCCCTTCAATAAAATCCCCCCATGGAATGATGGTGATTAAAGAACAAGAACTTTCCGTGTCTGTATCAATCGCACCCTTGCGGGAAACAATCACACGAAAAGTTGGAAGGAGGCCCTCATGTGGTTCCCTATCATTGCTATGTCCATACTCCAGATCCTGGCCGTTATCGGGCTTGTTGGCGTCATCGCTTTCTTGCTCTTCAGGGTCTACAAGAATAGCAAGGGCAACAATCACGTCGTATCCCCTGCGACACCTGAGTCGCCACAGACAACGTATTGATCAGTTACCTCATCGAGGGGTAGCGCAACCTAACGCTCACGGGGCGTGGGAAGATGGCGCCCGAACAGATTGACGGGGTCGGGCTTGGAGTCCGACCCCTTCTACTTTCTTGTACTGGCACCCCACGACAATCAACGAGCCAGCCGCGCGCTCTTTCGCACGATCATCTCATTGCTAATTATCCGCCGGAGAACAAAACCCGTCCTCACGTCTCGTCCGCAACAATCTCAGCTTTGAAGCCCGCAGTGTTCTCGAGCCAGCCGGCGTAATAGTCCGGTCCTCCAGCGTGCGGGTAACGCTCCTGGTATAGGGGCTTCCATCCGTGTTCCTGAGCTTTCGCCATGATGGTATCCACCCTTTCAGGTGTGCCGCCCTTGAAGGCAAGGTGGTTAACGCCCGGTGCTCTCCGATCGTGTACCTGCCCGGAGAGGTTCGGCGAGGTTGTTAGCGTCAGATAGGCACCGCCAGCTTCCCAGGACTCCCCCTCCGACCATTCACTTGCTCGTTCGAAGCCCAGCTCCTGGAGTAGCCATCCCCATACGGCCCGTGCCTGTACGAGATCTGCGACCCATACTTCAACATGATGAAACCCTGCCATGTTCCAGAGTTTCCCATCCCGACCGAACCTGACTCAGATGACACGCTATGGCGGCGATTTTTGGTTGTAGGCAAGATGGCACTCCAGCACTGAGCCGGGAAGCCTATCAGCCGTTAATTAAAGTATTTGGGGTGAGCCAGTGGCCCACCCCAAATGAAGTTATTGTTACGGTCGCAGAATTAGTTTTGTGCCCGCCATCCAGCAGCACGCTGACCGGCTACCCATGCGGCAACCTGGGTGCGGCGCTGGAGGCCCATCTTTGACAGGAGCGAGGTGATGTGGTTCTTGACGGTCTTCTCAGCAACACCGAGGCGGTCGCCGATCTCGCGGTTGGAGAGACCATCACCGATGAGGTCGAGCACCTTGCGCTCGGAAGGCGTGAGGTCGGCTGTCGGGTCGTCATGGTCGGCACGGCGCCTTGTAATGGTGCGCTCGTCAAGGAGAACGCGGCCCGCTGCCACTGCCTTGATGACCTCGGTAATCTCAGCACCGCGGACAGACTTGAGCAGGTAGGCCTTCGCACCAGCATCCAGGGCCTCTGCAAGAGCATCGTCATCGTCAAAGGACGTGAGGACGATGGGGCGCACGGAGGGAGTCTCCACTGCCATCCTCGTGATGATGTCAATGCCGGTGCCGTCGGGAAGACGCAGGTCGACGAGTGCCACATCGGGCCGAACAATCTTTGCGCGGTTCAGTGCTTCTTCAACGGAGCCCGCTTCAGCAACGACGGACAGGCCGTCGGCGCGCTCGACCACTTCAGAAATACCTCGACGTACCACTTCGTGGTCGTCGATGATCATGACGTGGATATCTTCCTTGACTTCGCTCATGTGGCTAATCTTATCCCAGCACGCTCAAAGGTGCGCCATTCTCTCCCGTCCGATTTCTCCCGTTGAGACTTCGTCCAGAGATACTGCCAACTAACAGCGGTATGCGTCACCGATCCATGGGTGCACATTACGAAGTACCCAAAGAGTAGCTGGACGCACCTCAATTCGGTCGATCACACACAACCCAGCTCGGACTTAACCTCGTCCCAGCGAGCGTTCTCGCCCTCTTCGGAAAGGGCTTCATCAAAGGCCAATATGTCATCGAGTTCTTCGGTTGTCTCAATAAACCGATCAAACGATTCAGAAGAGACAAGCACGGCCTCACGTCGCCCGTGCTTCTCAATGACTACAGGAGCGGATTGAGCCTGCTGCACGACCTCAGCATAGTTATTTGGCACGTCAGATAAATCGAAAGCAAACATATTCAGATTGTGCATTGACTACCAACAAATGTACATAACACGCATGAGCAACGTAGGCGCTGACAGGACCGACGCCAATACGAAGACGGGCTTGCTGGAGCCTTGAGCCTAGTCAAACACCTGCACCACGTACACTAATCCTCGCGGCTGTGAGCATTCAAAGGGCAGGAAAACTACCCTGACTGCCGCAGTATCTAGCGTTCCTTTCGACCGTCATCGACGACATTAATTTTCGCTTACTATGCGACCTTCATGCGATCGTCACCGCTGATGAACTCAACGGTAAGTTCACCGCCAACGGCTTCTACGTAACGACGAATCGTGCCGATTCTGGCAGTTTCCAGATCGCCGTGTTCGATCTTCGAGACCTGCCGTTGCCCAACACCGATGCGATCCGCGACCTCGGCTTGCGTTAGTCCCGCTTTCTCACGAAGCTCACGGAGTCGAAAAGCACGAACCTCTGCAAGCATGCGTGCCTTTTCTTTTTCAACGGCTTCACGATCAACCGGATTCTCCGCGAGAAAATCTTCAAGACTTACAGACATGTCACTCACTTACCTTTCTGCTTTCGTAGGTGTTCGTCAAAGAGATCGTCAGCCAGCGGAATATTCTTCCGATACCAACTCTTCCAGTTTCCAGATTTGTCACCTGCAACCAGGAAGATCACTCGCCTTGCCGGATCGAATGCGAATAAGATCCGGAGCTCTGATCGACCGGATGAGCCGGGACGCAACTCTTTCATATTCTTGTGCCGCGACCCCGTTACCGTGTCGACAATTGGGCGGCCGAGCTGTGGACCAACATCTTGGAGCAACTCAATCGCAGCAACGACCTGAACCTGTGAGCGCTGATCTAGACCAGTCAGCCAATCGGAGACGAGTTTGAGATCGACGCTCCACATGAGACCATTGTAGAACACGCAGGGTCTAAAGGCGAGAGGTTATTTAGCAAGAAGTTTCGCACCTGGCACGGCCGCTGGCAGTACCGACACCGATGCATAGGTTAACTTGCTAGAGTCCCAAGCATGATCCAACTCCTGCGCCGTGCACACCGATCCACTCGCCACCCGGACGGGCACGCACTGCGATGTGTAGCTAGTAGCGTGCCAGCGGCTGGCAGATCGGGCAGAAGGTTGAGGAGCGGTTCATGAACTGAATCTTCTTCATCTTCGCTCCACATTTGAGGCAGGGTTGTCCGCCTCGGCCGTAGGCGCGCAGTGATCGTTCGAAGTAGCCGGACGCTCCGTTGACGTTGACATAGAGGGAATCAAACGAGGTACCGCCCTGCTCGAGGGCTTCACGTAAAACCTCGATGGACTGGGTCCAGAGTTCGGTCAGCTGGATGTAGGACAGCCCGTTGGTCTTACGGCGGGGGTTGATCTTTGCTCGGTAGAGCGCCTCATCGCAGTAGATGTTTCCCATGCCAGAAACAAGAGTCTGGTCGAGCATCGCGCGCTTGATCTCAGTTCGCTTGGCCCTGGTTCTCGTGTTCAGGTCGGTAATCTCAAGGGCAGGATCAAGCAGGTCGCGTGCGATGTGGGAGACGGGTACAGGGATCAGCGTGGAGGTGGTGCCCTTGCCTGCCGGGGCTCCGTCGTGGACCTCAACCAGGGAGGATCTTTGAATGTATCCGAAAGTGCGCTGGTCGATGAAGCGCAGGTGGGCGCCGTCTTCGAAGCGGATGAGGGCACGCAGGTGCGGGTGGGCCAGTGGTTCTATGCCGGGGGCGCTGACGAGAAGCTGGCCCGACATGCCGAGGTGGAAGTTGAGTGCCATCCCCGACATTTCGAACCACAGGTACTTGCCGCGCCTCGCTACGGCTTCGACCTGTGAGCCTGCGAAGGCTTGCAGTCCTTCGACATCGCCTTCTGAGCGGCGTACCGCGCGTGGGTGGAGGGGCGTGATCGTTTGGAGGGTTTTGCCATTGAGGAGACGGTCCAGGCCCTCGCGGACCGTCTCAACTTCGGGTAGCTCAGGCATGGACGGCCTTGCTCAGTGCCTCGTAGCTCGCCTCCGCCGCCGCCATCTCAGCCCTGGCTCGGGACGTTCCCTCGCCCTCTCCCCAGGCCTTGCCATTAATCATGGTGGTGGCAACGTAGTGCCTTGCGTGGTCGGGGCCGGACCCCTCGATCTTGTAGGAGACATCCCCGAGCTTGCCTTCGTTCGCCACCATCTGGATCGATGTCTTCCAGTCGAGTGCCGGGCCGGCCTTAGTTGCGTCAACAATGTAGGGGGCAGTGAGCTTCTCGACCACTCCCCTGGTCTTATCAAGACCAACGGTTAGGTACGTGGCCCCGATGAGCGCTTCGAGGGTGTCGGAGAGAATCGACGGCTTGTTCCTGCCGTCCGTAACAAGCTCGCCGTTGCCCAGCAGGATAAATCCATCGAGACCAATGGTTTTGGCAATGCCCGCGAGCGGGGTCTCGGAAACTGCCGCTGCCCTGATGGGAACAAGCTCGGCTTCTGACATGTCCGGGTAGTCGTGGTAGATCCGGTCGGTCACGATGATCGACAGGACCGAGTCACCGAGAAGCTCAAGCCGTTCGTTGGTGGGAACGTTGCCGTTCTCGAAAGACCAGGAGCGGTGTGTGAGGGCCTGTTCGAGAAGGGCCTCGTCGATGTCTACTCCCCAGGATGCTAGGAGGACTTCACGGTCGGTCCGCGCCGGAGGGTTGACCTTCCGGCGCCCCTTCGAGCGGCTCATTTCTCCTGTTCCTCCGCCACGAGCTTCGCACGGAGCTCATCGAGGGGGCTCGGGGGCTCTTCCTCGGTTTCGTGGAAGTGATCCTCGGGAAGCTCCGCAAGACGCTCACCGCAGACGCTGCACAGGCCGGGGCAGTCCGGCTCGCACAGGGGAATGAATGGCATCTGACCGACAATCGTGTCCCGTACGAGGGATTCGAGGTCGATGGAATCGTTGACAATCAGGGGAAGCTCCTCCGCTTCCTCATCACCGGATTCCTTGAGAGCCTTGGCCCGGTTCTCGTAGAAGTAAAGTTCAGCCAGATCGGCCGTGCCTTCCTCTTCAATTTCCCGAAGGCAACGAGCACATTCGGACACCTGGTCGTAGTCAACTCGTGCGGTGACGAGAACCCCTTCCGATACTGACTGGAGTGATCCCTCGATGTTGAGGTCTCCAACGGTTCTCACCAGGTCTGTCGCAAAATCGGGTGACTCGATGGTCCGGACCAGGTCAATCCGGGCCCCTTCCTGTCGGCGCAGGTCCTGGAGCGAGATGCGGAATGCATCGGACATGGTGTTTCTCCTTATCGAAGGGGCGGGCCCCGCACCAACAGATGGTCGGGGCCCTAGCGTCATGCTCTATTATTCGGCGACGGTTGCTGAACGCAGCATCCACGCCTGCTTTTCAAGTTCTGTCGCGATACCAATGAGGAGGTCACCCGACAGGGGATCTGCCTCGTCAACGGTCTCGAGGTGCTTCTTGATGTTGTCGGAAGCCGTCTGGAGCTTCGACTCAATCGTTTCGTAGGCGTCTGACACCTTAATCCACGAGGACGAGATGTCACCAATGCTGGAGTCCGTTGAAACGGTCACTGCACGACCATCGGGCGACGAACCGATCGCAGCGAGACGCTCGGCAACATCATCGGAGGACGTGCGGGCCAGGTCAACAATCTCGTCCAACTGAAGGTGAAGCGAACGGAAGCGCGCACCCTGAATGTTCCAGTGCGCCTGCTTGCCCTGGAGAGAAATATCGATGAGATCCACGAGAACGGACTGAAGTGCAGTAGCTACGGTGCTTGACATGTTTTCCTCAACTTTCCGGGAGAACTCCCACTACACCTCTAGTGAACACCGTTGCCGGGCGTCTCTCAACCTTTTTGCTCAACAGCGAAATAAGAAGAAACAATCCGTCATACCTGCTCATGCTCATGTCAAGAGGGTGTGGCGAGGCCTGCCGAGCACCCTGAGCCTTCGCTCAAGCGACAAAGCCCAAGGCCGAGCTCGCCAGAATCTCCCTTTGGAGCCCGGTCTAGGAGCCCAGTTCCCATGGATTGAGGTCCCAGCGTTCGCTGAACTTCACTTCCGAGCATTCGTTCAGCTTGGCCCTAGCATTAGTTTTTCAGACCTCGATCAAGCGTTCTTAGAGCATAGTCCATCTGGGGCGAGCGTTCTTAGTGCTTGCGGCTAGCGCTCGTTCTCGTAGGGCGGTTCGAACTCTTCTTCTTCGTCTATGGGGCTGACACGGATCTCGTTGAGGCGTGGCTTGTGCTCCTCCTCAGCGTACTGGTTTACTTCCTCAACCGGACCGTCCTGGTCGTAACCATCGTGGTCAAGGTCCTGGTCGCCTTCATAGTCCAGCTCTTCTTCAGTCACGCCCTGGGCCTCGGGAGCGGGCTTCTGCGATCCGTGTACGCGGGCCTCTTGGCGCCGCTCGAGCTCTTGACGGCCGGCGTGGACCTTTGTGAGGAGAGATTCGAGTTCGGCCTGGAGGAAGCCGAGGGAGTCATCCGAGTAGCGGTCGGCTCCCGCGTTCATGCGTTCCGCTTGCAGGCGTGCCTCCTCGAGGATACTGGCAGCTTCGTTGCGGGCACCTTCGGTGATCGCATGCTCGGTGACGAGATCGGCGGCCTTTTGGCGGGCCTGAGCGATCGTTGCCTCGGAGTCTGCGTGGGCGCGCTCCAGGATGGTCTTAGCCCTGCGTTGCGCGTCTTCCTTGACCTCCGAGGCTTCGGCGATGATGCGGTCGGCTGCTTCGATCTGGTCGGGAACAATGTCGCGAGCTGTTTCGAGGAGGTCGAGAACCTCGGAGCGGTTGATCATGGCTGAGGCTGACATGGGCACTCCGCGAGCGCCCGCAACGATCTGGGCTAGTTCGTCGAGGACCGCGATGAGGGAGTCTCCTGCGACCGCGTTCTGTTCAGTCTCGTATTCGTGCTCAGACATTCGTTTCCTTTCCTGTGAGCGCCGCCGCGACTGCCGCCGGGACGAGGTCGTCTATGTTACCGCCGTGCCTTGCAACGTCTTTGACGAGGGAGGAGGCTATGTGGGCGAGTTTTGGGTCTCCCATGACAAATACTGTCTCGATTCCGGACAGGTGTCGGTTGAGGAGCGCCATGGACTGTTCTCCGTCGTAGTCGGCCGCTCCTCTCAGGCCTTTGACGATGGCGGAGGCGCCGACGTCTTTGACGAAGTCGACGAGGAGCCCGTCGATGGGCATGACTCGTGCACCGGGCAGGTCGGCCACGGCGGACTCGGCGAGGCCGAGTCGTTCCGATGGGGAGAACCGATAGTTCTTGGAGGCATTCTGGGCAACTCCAATGATCACTTCGTCGAACATTGTGAGTGCTCTGCGCACCACGTCAACGTGTCCGAGGGTGATCGGGTCGAACGATCCCGGGCATACGGCAATTCTCATGAGTCAAGACTACGTGCATACTCCGCGCCGAGCGCGGACCAGATGACGGTGTCGCCCCATGTCTTCTCATCGTCTTTCACCAAAGAGCTTGGCCACGTGGGTTCGGGAGAATGCTTATCCCGTTCCACAAGGAGTAGGCCGTCGTGCACGAGGAGCGGTGCCGCTTTGGCTATTGCGTTAGCGAGAACCTCTTCCGCCATGTCGTATGGCGGGTCGAGGAAGATGAGGTCGTAGGACCTGCCAATGGTGCCAAGGAAGGCTTCTGCCTTCTGGTTGACGACGAGAACGTCAAGGCCGGTTTTCTTGGCGTTGGCTTTGATCGTTGAGACTGCTTCGCGGTTGGCGTCAACGGCGGTCACTGTTCGTGCCCCGCGGGAGGCTGCTTCCAGGCCAAAGGCTCCCGACCCTGCATACACGTCCAGGACGTCGGTGTTGTCGAGGTATCCGCGGTGTTCGAGACGGGAGAAGATTGCTTCTCTCACCATGTCGGGGGTGGGACGGGCCGACTTGGGCACCTTGATGGTGGTTCCCTTGGCGGTTCCGGAGACGATGCGGGGCATTAGTTCCTCCCGATGTAGTCGGTCTCTGACAGTTGGCGTGCCGAATCAACGGCCGCCCGCAGTCCGGGCCAGGTGGCCAGCGTAGGGTCCTTCTCGATGAGCTCATCGGCGGACTGCCTGGCTAGATCAATGATTCTCGAATCTGAGCGGATCCGCAGGTGTTTGAGGTGAGATTGGGAGCCGGACTGGCTGGCCCCGAGCACATCGCCTTCCCTGCGCAGTTCCAGGTCTTTTTCCGCGAGCGCGAACCCGTCCCGGGTCGCGGCGAAGGCATCGAGGCGTTCCGATGCGACGGTGCCTGGCGGTGCCCAGGAAAGTGCGAGGCAGATACCGGGGCGGTTGCCTCGTCCGATGCGTCCGCGGAGCTGGTGGAGTTGGGATAGTCCGAACCTATCGGCGTCCATGATGACCATGGCGGTGGCGTCGGGAACATCGACACCGACCTCGACCACGGTGGTGGCGACAAGGATGGGGACTTCACCGGATTGGAATGCTGCCATGGCGGCATTCTTCTCCTCGGGGCCCATGGGGCCGGTGAGAGTTCCGATGGGAATACCTTGGAGGGCCGGAAGTGTTCTGAGCTGCTCAGTGAGTTCATCGACGGAGGCAAGCGGTGGGCGCGTACCTTCCTCGGCTTCTTCTAGCAGTGCCGGGTTCTCGGTGGGGGTGATCCGGGAGCAGATGACGAAGGCCCTGCCGCCGCCCTGCACTTCTTCGGCGACGCGTTCCCAGACGCGGTCCACCCATGTTTCTTTAACGGCGGGAACAATCGTGGTAGTGACTTCCTGTCGTCCCGCCGGGAGCTCGGTCAACTCAGAGACGTCGAGGTCACCGAAGACAGTCATGGCAAGTGTTCGTGGGATTGGTGTTGCCGTCATGACCAGCAGGTTGACGCCACCGTTTGCTCGCAGAGCATCGCGCTGGTCCACACCGAAGCGATGTTGCTCATCGACAACGGCGAGGGAAAGGAAGGGGATCTGAACGTTGTCGGAGAGGAGCGCGTGGGTTCCGACGACGATGCCGGTCTCTCCCCCGGCTAGCCGGCCAAGGACGGCGCGTTTCTGCTTGGCCCCGAGGGAGCCGGTCAGGAGGTCAACGCGGGTGCCGATATCGGAGCCGCCGAGCATTCCGCCGGCCGCCAGGTCACCGAGCATCGTAACAATCGAGCGGTAGTGCTGTTCGGCAAGGACCTCGGTGGGTGCGAGCAGTGCGGCCTGTCCCCCACCGTCCACCACTTGAAGCATGGCACGAAGGGCGACGACGGTCTTACCGGAACCAACATCGCCCTGGAGGAGCCGGTTCATGGGGCGGGCGGACGACAGATCATCGGAGATAACCTTGCCGACCTTCTTCTGTCCATCGGTCAATTCAAAGGGCAGTCGCTGATCGAACTCATCGACGATGCCACCCGAGAGGTGGGGTCGCGGTTCAGAATCGACGGAGGTGGCTTCGTGACCGCGCTGGGCGAGAACCGTTTGCAGGATCAGGGCTTCTTCGAACTTCATGCGTTCCCGCGCCCGCTTCCAGTCATCATCGGTGACCGGGCGATGCAGGGCTATCAGCGCATCGTAGGCACCCATGAGATCGTGCAGGGAACGGAACTCATCGGGAAGCGGTTCGGGTATGTCATCGGGTTGGACTTGGTCGAGGATGGAGCCAATGGCTTTCTCAATCGTCCAGGTGGGCACTTTAACGCCCGCCGGGTAGAGGGGAAGCGGTCTCGCTATTTCCTCTTCGTTGACATCCCCCGCATCTTCCAGCACCTGATACTCGGGGTGAGTGAGCTGCAGTTCCCCACGGTACGAAGAAACGGTTCCAGAGAAAGTAGCTACAGTTCCCGGTTGGAGCTTAGATTCGTGGAAGGCCAACGGCCTGGAGGACTTAGCGAAGAACGTGAGCGACATGTCGTACACGCCATCAGAAATAGTGACCTTAAGAAGGAAACCCCTTCTCGCATTCATTGGTCGTAGGCTCGTGCCAAGCACATGGGCGACAACGGTGACGCTCTCACCTTCAACAGCCCGCGACAGTGGAACCAGTTCACCGCGGTGAACGTAGCGCCTTGGGGCATGCGCGAGGAGATCCCCCGCAGTGCGGAGTTCCAGCTTTTCCAGGGCCTTCGCTGTACGCGCTCCGAGCATCCGATCCAGCGGTGTCTCCAAAAGCGTCAGTCCATCGGTGGCAACAGCCTTCATTATTCCCTCCCCGTCCAAGAGTAGCGTCACGACCGGACCTGCTGAGGTAAGCTTTCATACCTGTGACCGAATCACGAAACCGCAATAGTGTGCGATACCACGTCCCCGTCAGGACACTTATCTTGGCACTTGCGGTCACCCTCGGTTAATATAAACAGGTTGCATACTCCAGGGTATGCAGGTAAGGAGACGCCGCTGGCGTCTTGTCAGCGAGAAGATCAGGAGAGAACCGTGGCCTCAGTATGTGACGTCTGCGGCAAGGGCCCGGGCTTCGGCAAGAGCGTCTCGCACTCCCACGTGCGGACCAACCGCCGGTGGAACCCGAACATTCAGCGCGTACGCGCACTCGTGAATGGCTCCCCGAAGCGTCTGAACGTATGCACCAACTGCATCAAGTCAGACCGCATCGTCCGGAACACGAAGTAGCCTTTAGCTCATTGAACCCCCACCCCGGTGGGGGTTCAATCGTATCCCCTGGAAACTCACCCGTCGCACCAACCAGACTCGCTGCCTCCCCTCGCCTTACCGCATTCCTCGTCAATCCGTGGGATTCTGGCAAATTCCGTGGGGTTCTGACAGGATGCACTCCATTCAATGAAAATGAATAAGCAGGGCGCTAGCATGGCACCAACCATGGGAGGCCTCTATGCACAACCTTGAGGAGCAATTCACGATCCGCCATTTCCTCATCACTTACGATCGCAAGGCTGATCATCCGGTGGAGCTTCGGGAGTTCGGGACCGACACTGAGAGGGCACTTGATGCCTACGAAGAAACTGAAAAGCTCTACCGAGACCAACCAAACATTGACATCTTCCTCCTTGGGTCGGATTCACTGGAGTCAATGCGCAAGACACATGGGAACTATTTCGACGATGAACCAAGATTCCGTCTTAAAGTCGATGCAAAGCTCTTCAGCATCGTCAGCGGGGTCCTGCAAGGAGACTATGACGCGGCCCAGAAGCGCTCGGAGTAAGCTAGTGGGTCACGGACGGCGCCGATCTGTTGCCGGTTAAAGCATCTAGCTTTTTCTTCTCGTCACCGGGATCAGCCCAATCTTGAGTAATGGTCTTTTCCCTTACTGTTTAGTCTCGTGGCATCTCTCCCAGGTGTGTTCGCCCGACGACCGCTTACCCGAAGTGGTCCCAGCCTCCCATGGCATCAACTTGTTTGCCGTCAACCAGCACACCGGTCCCCTTAACGACTCGACCGATCTCATTCCAGCCATCGGGTACCGGGCCGTCAACGGTTGCGACGAAACCGTGATCTTCTCCCCCATAAAGCGCCTGCTCCAACGTGACATCGGGACTGGCGGCCGCGGTGACGAGAGTGGAATCCAGCTCGAGAGCAACACCCGAGGCTTTTGCAATTCTGCGGCAGTCTCTGACCAGTCCGTCCGAGACATCCATCATGGCGGTAGCGCCCACTCCGACTGCTCGGTTTACTGGTGGCTCGGGCCTGAGGAACAGTCGCACTGCTTTCCCGGTTTTCCCTGCCTGAATGAGCTCATAGCCGCGCGCGGAGGCGCCAAGGTTACCGGTATGGACGATCTTGTGTCCGGGGCGGGCTCCCGAGCGTAAGACCGGCTCCCGGCCCTCCATGTCGCCCACCACGGTGCCGGCGGCAACAATGATTGGGCCGCGTGACAGGTCGCCACCATCAATAGCGATCGGGCCAGAGAGCGAGTATAGGTGATCACAGGCTTCTCGAAGGCCCCGCGAGAAGTCCTCCACCCAGTCGGCAGTGACATTCTCAGGGATTGTCATGGCGACAAAGAACGACATGGGGCGGGCTCTCATCGCCGCAGCATCGGCCACGTTCTGCATGACGCACCGCCACCCAATGTCCGCTCCGCTCGACCAGTCCCTACGGAAATGAACGTTCTCAACGAGAATGTCGGTGGAGATGGCGACTTCTCCCTCGGGTGCCAGAACCGCACAGTCATCACCGGTTGGCACTGTCGCTGTTGAGGCCGGCAGGTGACGGGCGATAAGGGCTAGGAGTTCGTCTTCGCTCATGCCGCTATTCTCTCACCCCGCCAACATTTCACTGTCTTCTCACGGTCGGCGTCGCCGCCTTCACGTTTCATGGCACGTAATCCTGCACTGGTTGCCCTGGTTTGACCGATAGAGTTGGGGCGTGAAGTTCTCTCGTTTCCCCGTTGTCCTTGGCCTTGCTGGTGTTCTTGGCCTCGCCGGTTGCGCCAGCACCGTTGGTCTCGAAGCAACTCCGTATGCTTCTGACCCGAACTGCGCCAACATGCTCATGGCAACACCAGAGGACGTGTCGGGCTTCGAACGGTCAAAGACGACTGCGCAGGCAACAACCGCGTGGGGTGACGGAGCGTCCTTCCGATGTGGGGTTGAGCCGCCCTCCCCTTCCACAGACCGTTGCATCACCGTTGACGGTGTTGATTGGCTGAGCCTCGACTCCTCCGACCCCCGTATCCCAGCCAACGGCGGGGATGGCACATGGACGTTTATTTCCTACGGAAGAGTGCCCGCCGTAGAGATCGTCATCTCCACCCAGGCCGTTGGCGAGGGCACCGTGACGGATGTTCTCACCCAGTTCTCCCCCGCACTCAACCTCGTACCCGCCGAGAGGCAATGCCTGGGCCTGACCGAAGCACCTCAGGTCTACAACGACTCGGAGACAACCGAGCCATAGGGCTGGCAAAGCAGTGCCAGTTAAGCAACAGGATTAACGAGGCAGTTGTTCCACGACGTTCCCGGACCCTGCCACTGACCCGAGACCGGAAGCGCACTGCTATGAGATCCTTCGAGTCGACAAAGACAGCGACTCCGGCAGAGGCCGGAGACCCTTCTCTCCTGAAGGCTTTCGGAATCAGCAGTCACTCCCACGATTCTTGAGCATGGGAACCTCCGCAATTCTCTAGGAGCTCTTTACTGGCTCAGCGGGTTCCTACCTCAGCCCAATGTTTCGTTCGAGGGCCAGGGTGATGAGTTCGTCAATGAGTTCCGGATAGGTGAAGCCTGACCTCTGCCACATGAGGGGGTACATCGAGTAGGGCGTGAAGCCCGGGATCGTGTTGATCTCGTTAATGACGAGCGTTCCATCGTCGTAGAAGAAGTCGACGCGTGCCATGCCTTCGCAGTCGATTGCCTCGAATGCCTCAATCGACATTGCCCGCAGTTCCTCGCGGTGTGAGTCGGGGATGTTGGCGGGGATGGAGAGAACGAGGCCGTCGGTCTCAACGTACTTTGACTCGTAGTCGTAAAAACCGGAGTCCGCGTTGTCGAGCACGATCTCACCAGGCAGGGAGGCCCTCGGGCTGTCACCGTTGCGACCACCCAGAACTGCGCATTCGATCTCGCGGCCATTAATACCCTGCTCGACAATGACCTTCGGGTCGTGCTGCTGAGCTTCAGCGATTGCTGCATCGAGTTCGTCAAGGGATTCGATGCGGGAGATACCCAGGGAGGAGCCAGCACGAGACGGCTTCACAAACAGCGGCATGTGTAGCTTCGAGATCTTCTCGACCAGCTCGTCCCTCTTGGTCTTCCAGCCGTTGCGGGTAACGAGTACCCAGGTGCCAACAGGCAAGCCGGCTTCCCTCAGAATGATTTTCGTGTAGTGCTTATCCATGACGGCGGCGGAAGCAAAAACGCCGGAGCCAACGTACGGCATCCCCGCCATCTCAAACAGTCCCTGAATTGTTCCGTCTTCACCGAACGGGCCGTGCAGGAGCGGGAACACGACGTCGACGTCCAGTCGTTCTCCGTCCTTGAGGATCCCGCCGGTCCCGTAGGAGACGGTGATCGGTGAACCGGGACCAACTTCGGCCGTGCCGGTTCCGAGGATCTCGAGGTCGCTGATCCCCTCAACCCAGGTGCCGTCCTTGCGGATTCCGATCGGCACGATCTCGTACTTGTCCTGGTCGATCGCTGACATGACAGAGCCTGCTGTCATGCAGGAAACGGAGTGCTCGCCTGAGCTCCCGCCATAGATCAACGCGACTCGAATCTTGGTACCGTTCTTCACCGCTCGAGCCTATCAAGATAGTGTTCAATTCATGACGAACCCAGCAACGATTCTTGCTCAGTCCGGCCGTCCCGAACGCATCCAAGGCAATCCGGTTAACCCACCCGTTGTCTTCTCCTCGACGTACCGGAACTCCGGCACAGCTCCCGGGAACATTTATGCTCGCTGGGACAACGAGACCTGGAATCCGTTTGAGAAAACGCTCGCCGCCCTTGAGGGCACCGACTATCCGGCACTCGTTCATGCTTCCGGTATGGCGGCCATGACAACAGCACTGCATGCTGCCCCTCCCGGGAAGATCGTCGCACCCCGTCACTCCTACCACGCCTCACTGATCGTGGCGCAGGAGATGACGGAGCGGGAGGGTGGACAGCTCGTCACCGTCGATATCGCAAACACCGAAGAAGTCGTTGCCGCTCTTCCCGGTGCTTCCGCTGTTCTCATCGAGTCCCCCACGAACCCGATGCTCGAGCTTGCCGACATACCTACCATTGCCAAGGCCGCGCACGAGGCAGGTGCCCTTGTCATTGTCGACAACACGTTCGCCACTCCCCTGGGACAGCAACCGTTCATCATGGGAGCCGACATCGTCGTCCACTCGGCCACAAAGTACCTCGCGGGACATTCCGATGTTGTTCTCGGCGCAGTTCTTGCCAATACCGAGGAACTGCACCAGAGGCTGTGGGATTACCGCACGCACACCGGCGCCATTGCTGGCCCCATGGAAGCCTGGCTGGCCCTGCGTGGTATGAGAACTCTGTCCCTGCGGTTCGAACGGATCACCGCGAATGCCGCAGAGCTTGCTCGCCGGCTTTCCAATCATCCCCTCGTCGAGGCCGTTGCGCATCCCTCCCTACCGCACCACCCGAACAAGGAGCGAGCACCGAAGGGATGTGGTGTTCTCACGGTCCGCCCCACGGGCGGAGCCGAAGCAGCCGACCGGCTGGTTGAGGCAACAGAGCTGTGGCTCCCTGCCACGTCCCTCGGCGGCGTCGAGTCGAGCCTTGAGAGGCGCAGGCGCTTTGCAGATGAGGCGACAACTGTTCCGGAGGACCTGCTCAGGCTCTCCACCGGCATTGAAGACATGGAGGACCTCTGGGAGGACCTCGACCGGGCACTCACCCGCTCCCAGGCGTAGAACCGGCCTACTGGAGACCTGAGGCTCACGACAGAAACCGATATCTTGGGCCTCCGGTTTCGAACCGGGAACACGCATCGATAAGTAACGGTCACACGTACGAAAAGTCCGATATGAGAAGCGTTGCAGAAACGTTGCAGTCATGTAACGATTGCGACTAGCAATCGACGGGCTTCTCGCCCCACGAGTAAGTTAGGGCTATGAAAAGAATTGTTGTGGCTATTGCAGTGTCGGTCGTTCTCGCGGCGTGCGGATCCGACACCGATGGCCCGACGACAGCGCCGCAGACAACCACCGAAGGCTCGGCAGGTCCCGGAGAAGAGACAACCGAGCCGGCCTCCGAGGAGCCTACAACGGAGGACACCGCCGCACCGTCCGATGATCCCACGACGGAGTCCACGGACGAGCCGACGAGCGATCCCACTGACACGGGTGAGGGCAGCGGAGACTTCACGACCGGGCCATCGCAGTCAGCTGACTTCCCGGACCTGGTTGGTGCCTACCTTCCCGAGACAGCGCGCGTTGGCGGGCATGACACCTACGAACGTGTCGTCGTCGAGTACTCCGGCAACGAGGGAACACTGAACTGGTCCGCCTCCTACGAGGACGCCCCTATCCAGGACGGTTCCGGCTTCGAGGTCGACATGGGAGGCGAAGAGTTCCTCACCATCTGGGTCTCGGGCGTTACGTACCCGACCGGTGACCCCGGGGAATTCGAGATTAGCGGCCTCAACCAGGCAACCGCCATCCAGGACGTTCATGTCGACATGCCTTTCGAAGGCATGCACACCTTTTTCATCGGTGTCGATGAAAAACGCCCCTACCGCGTACAGGTCCTCAACGATCCCATGAGAATCGTCGTCGACGTCCAAAAATAGTCAGCTAAGCATTCACCAGGGCTAGCCCCACGATTCGGGTCGCCCAGGGAATGGGAAAGGCATGGAACGGTTTGTTCCACGCCTTTCCCTTGCCCAATTCGGGTTTACGCTTCCCCGATCGATAAACCTGCTATCTCCTCATCTTGTTGAGGAGGTAGAGGATCCCGACAACGATGAGGGCAAGGACACCAACCCAGACGAGAAACTGTATGGCCTCAACGATGATGCTGAGCAGGATCAGCGCAATGGCGATAAGGATGAGTGTCTGCCACATGGCTTTCTCCTTGTTCGTAAACTGTTGCGGCCGGAAATCGAGCTCGGCTCACACCGAGCAACTGTTAACGAGACTACCTGATCTTGAGCGTTGACTTGGCACCTAACAGCGTCGTCACCTGTTCTGTACGGCATCGCCCAGTCACAGCATCGCTTCGCAGGATGTCGCATCTGCGCTGATGGACCTCGCCGCAGAGGTGCGGCCCGCTCGTTAGAGATAGAAAACTGATCAAGCGGGCCGGCACTTCAGCAGTTCTAGTAGAAGATGTGGCTGCGGACTCCCATGATGATCCGGTCGCCCTTCTGGGCGGTCCTCATGTACTTGGCAACCTCGTTCTCGGTCAGCGCCACGCAACCGGCGGTTGCGACCTTGTTGGCGTGGAGGAAGATCGCATACCCCATGCCTTCGACGATCTCGGAGTCCGGCGGGCGGTTGTGGTTGATAACGACACCGAGCCGGTAGTCACCGGCACGAGCGATCGCCCACATATCCTCATCGGCTGCCGATGCCTTCGGTCCTTCGAAGTACTGGTTGTAGTTCACTCCCCTCGTACCGCCCCACTTGGACTGCGAGTTGAGTTGGCGGTAGTCCAGATCTGTTCCGGGGTTGTAGACACCAAATGATTCGGTAACCGAGTAGGAGCCGGTCGGTGTCTTGTACGTGTGCCACGCCGCGGGTTCACCAACTGTCGCCATGCCGTTGGCGCCAATCCTTGTGGGGGTCTGCCATTCCTCGTAGTAGGAACCATCCCACTGCTTATGCCAGTTCACGAACTTGGCGTAGGAGGTGCCGTAGCGTTCTGCGATCACCAGGCTCACGCGGTTCGCGTTATCCGTGGTGTACCGGGACCTGCCCTCGTTCAGTGGCGCACACTCACCAGCAGCCTTGAGTGGCGGTCCGCCACGGAATACGCCCGGGGTGTCAACGCCATCACCGTCCCAGTCACCAACGAGAGAGTGGTCGGTTTCCCGGCCGTACATGATGGTCAGCATTGCCGGCTTCAAAGTCATTTCGGATCAACCATTCCTTGCCGCGTTTCACGGCAAAGGTGTCGATACCGTCATTGTCCCAGTCACCGACGAGTACGGTGTCGCCCTCCCTGCCATACGGGAACGAGATATCTGCCTTACCACCGTTGAGAGAGTTCTTGACGTAGAACGTGTTGCCGCGGCGCACCGCGATGGTATCCGTGCCGTCACCGTCCGAGTCGCCGAAGAACACCTCATCGTTGTCCCGGCCGTACTTGAAGACGTCGTGGGCGGGTCCGGATGTGAGGTCGTTACGGAGATGGAATTCGTGCCCGCGCCGGATGCCGAGAGTATCGGTGGCATTGCCATCCCAGTCGCCGATGAGCACTTCATCGCCCACCCGACCATACGTCACCGTGTAGTGGGCACCGCCCTCGCTGTTGAAGTTTCTGAGCTCGAAGACTTTACCGGTACGAACACCGATCGTGTCCGTGCCGTTTCCATCCCAGTCACCCGTGACCGGCATACCGCTGACATCTCCGAAGAAAAACTCCTTGTCAGCGTTTCCGCCTTTTCAGGTGTTACTCAAATAGAAATTGTCTGGTGGATCGGCAGCCTGCACGGGAGCTCCCACGGCAAAGAGCAGGAGGAAAGAAAAGAGGGCGCCGAGGATCTTGGAAGACTTCATTGGACTACTCCAATCACGCAGATGCCTGACCCAAGGGCAAACACAGCTTTGTGCTTGAACGCGGCTAGCGTTTATTAGCACAGAGTGCGCTCTTCGTCACAGCATACGAGGATAGTGGGAGAAACGCACGAAGATATATGAACCAAATATCCTAATTGATTGTCAGAGCACTTGTTCAAAGGCTGAATTCCGCGATCCCGTCGATGGGAAAGATCGCGGCAAGACCTTGTGGACAGTCGAGACATCCTGGAACTCCCACGAAACCGAGCTGCCATTTTGCATCCTCAAGCCGGTCAGCTTATGCGCTGACGTCGGCTCCACGTTTCGCCACGTTCGTTGACATCCTATGACTTCCCCACTGAAGCCACTCAAGCGTGAGCTCTTCTCGCGTGAGGCACACGTGCTTGAAATGCACCACCGTGAGAACGACGTACACGAGGCCCACCTACGGGAGACACTCCGCCGCGAGACCGACATACCCGAGAACCGCCTACGGGTGGCACTCCGACGCGAGACCCTCCCATTCAAGGCCCGCCTAATCGAGGGCTCCCTACTTCAATTTCTTCCAGGGCCTGCGCTTGGCTTTGCGGGCTTCGATCATGGCGCGGCGCTTGTGGTGATTCAGTTCGGTGGGGACGAAGCGCTCTGCGGGCGGGTCGCCCATGGGCCTTCCCAGGAGCTTTCTTAGGCGGGCCACTTCCTCGGCGATGACGGTCATTGCCGAGTTGGATCGCTCCTTATGGTCTTTGCCAGTCAGCGTGATGGGGTGACCGATGTGGACGAGAACTTTCTCGCTGCGGGTAAAGATCATGCGCCACCTGATGCGGCCGGTCCACTGGTGGACGATCCGTTCGTTACCCCAGTGGGAGATCGGAATGATCGGGATGTTGGGGCGGAGTTCGTTGAGGCGCGAGATCCCCGTCTTGGCTCTCATCGGCCATCCCGCCGGGTCATGTGTAAAGGTGCCTTCCGGGAAGATGATGATGGACAGCCCCTTGTCGAGGCTCTCCGCCATCTGCTCGATCATGGTGCCGGGAGCATCCCGGTCCAGTTCGACCTGGCCGAGGGCCCGCAAAGCGGCTCCCAGGGCTCCCTTAAAGAGTTCCTTCTTTGCGATAAACCGGGGTGGTACCCCAGCTTCGTAGAGCGCCACCGCGATAACGAAGCCATCGAGATGGCTCGTGTGGTTCGCGATGTAGATGGCGGGGCCGGGCGGGATGTTGTTTTGACCGGTGACGCGCAGATCCTGGATCGACCTTACGAGGGTGACAACCGGCCAGGAAATCGCCCTCATGAGGACAGGGATGTCCCGCTCGTGACCTTCGTGCTTGAGCGGGGCAAACGTCATGACAGGGTCACGTCCGCACCGAGCTTCCCGAGCTTTTCCATGAAGTGCTCGTAGCCCCTGTTAATGAGTTCAATGCCGGAGACGCGGCTCGTGCCCTCCGCGGCCAGGGCCGCGATGAGGTGGGAGAAACCGCCGCGCAAATCCGGCACATCGATGTTGGCCGCCTGAAGCTTGGTCGGGCCCTGGATAACAGCGGAGTGATAGAAGTTTTGCCAGCCGAAGCGGCAGTCGAGCCCGCCGAGGCATTCGCGGTACACCTGAATGTTGGCTCCCATGCCACGCAGAGCGTCGGTGAAGCCGAAGCGGTTCTCGTACACGGTCTCGTGGATGATCGACAGGCCGGTGGCCTGGGTGAGAGCCACGACGAGGGGCTGCTGCCAGTCAGTCATGAGGCCCGGGTGCACGTCCGTTTCGAGAACGGCGGCGGTGAGCTCACCGCCGGGATGCCAGAAGCGGATGCCGTCGTCGCGGACGTCGAAGGCACCGCCGATCTTGCGGTAGTAGTTGAGGAAGGTCGTCATGTCCTTCTGCTGGGCACCCTTAACGAAGACATCGCCACCGGTGGCAAGGGCTGCCGACGCCCAGGAACCAGCTTCGATGCGGTCGGGCATAGCCGTGTGCTTGTACGAGTACATCTTGTCGACGCCCTCGATGCGGATGGTGCGGTCCATGTCGACCGAGATGATCGCACCCATCTTCTGCAGCACGGCAATGAGGTCGAGGATCTCCGGCTCCATGGCGGCATTCGACAGCTCGGTAATGCCCTTCGCCATAACAGCGGTGAGGAGTGTCTGCTCGGTGGCACCCACGGACGGGTAGGGCAGGCGGACCGGCTTGCCCTTGAGGCCCTTCGGGGCCGTGATGTGCATGCCGTACGGAGTGGAGGTGCGAACGGCACCGAAGTCTTCGAGTACGCGGAGGTGGAAGTCGACGGGGCGGTCACCAATGTGGCAGCCACCAAGGTCGGGAACAAAGGCCTCGCCGAGGCGGTGCAGGAGCGGGCCGCAGAACAGGATGGGGATGCGGGAGGAGCCCGCGAGCATATCAACCTGGACCGGGTCGGGCAGTTCCAGCTTGCCCGGGGTGATCGTTAGTTCACCTGCTTCGCCTTCGTGGCTGACATCCACCCCGTGCATTTTCAACAGTTCGGAGACCACGTCGACGTCCCGGATTTGTGGGACGTTGCGAAGTACGGACGTCTCTTCGGACAGGAGTGATGCGACCATGGCCTTGGGAACAAGGTTCTTTGCTCCCCGGACAAAAATCTCGCCCTCGAGCGGCTTACCGCCTCGGACCTCAAGCACTGAACTCATCGTTCCTCCTCGTATCACTCCCCCAAGGATACTGGCAGGAGCATATTGCTCGAGCTTATCCTTGCTCGGCGCGTGCCGGGAGGAGCTGTGCGCCAAGCGCGTAAAGGTCCCCCACCCCGTTTGCGTGATTCTCTTCCGACATTTCCCGGATTCGTTGAGACAGTGCCGAAAGATCCTCGGTGACCGCCACTCGTTGCTCCCGGGTGAGATAGGCAACCGCGAGCATGACGGACTGGTTTTGGTCCTCGTCCATGACGTCGGGGACTCGTCCCCGAAGGTACTCAAGGATGGCGAGCGAGGCCGCCCTGCCATCCTCGCTGCCCCTCTCTGAAGGATCGGGTTCGGGTGGATTAATCCGTGTTTCGTTCACGCTCCACCAGGTCTCCCGAGCATCATCCCCGACCCGCTTATTAATGAATCCACCGGAATGCAAGATCGACAGGTGGTACGACACCTTGTTGGCAGCGGCACCGATCTCGCTGGCAAGATCCGAAGTCCTCGCCTCCCCCATCGCGTCCATGACAACGAGGATCTGGAGCCGCAGGGGATGCGACATTGCCTTCAGGCGGGTTATCTCGTCACTCATATTTCTCCCAGTCCGCTGGCGCGGGGATGGCCCGCACTCTTCTCGAGAGTAACCCAATAACGAGACTGGCAAGCGTTACGCCGGTAAAGATGACTGCCACGAGGCTGGAGTTGTACGCCTCAAGGATGATGCCGGCAATAAGCGGAGCAAAGGCGGAGAGCGCCTGGGCAACAATGTTGATGAGGCTACTGACCCTGCCCTGGAAAGACTCCGGGGTCCGGCCCAGGATATAACCCAGCATCGCCGCATTGGCGATCGGTATGCCAAGCCCAAGAGCGAAGGAGCATCCCAACATCACCCAGTAGTTGTCCGAGAAGACCAACGGAATGCTGCACAGCGTGTACCAAACAAGAGTGAGGATCGCGATCAGCCCTGTCGGTAGCTTCTCCGCCACTCGCCCTGCGACCGTAGACACCAGAATGAGTGCTATGCCGGTGGCTGCACCCAGGTAGCCGACCTCGACCGCGGGATATCCCTGGGCGATAAGGGACAGGACCATGAGCGCCTGAATCCCGGCAATACCAAAGTTGATAAGCGTGATAACAACGCTGAGAATAAAGATCGTTTTCCGAGAAGCCATGTAGCGAAGACCCAAAACAAAGTCCGCAACCATGCTGGGCCGCTTAACCGGCTCCCCCTCACCCGCAGACAGTGATGGTTCGCCGACTATCGCCTCGTGTTCGATTGTCGGTACTTCACCAGTCGGCGACTCAGTTGCCGGTACATCTGCTGTTTTCTTTTCATCGACCCGTGGCACAAGCGAGCGCTCGATCCGGGAGAAGGCAAATCCCTGAACTGCCAGGAAAACTGTTGAGATGAGGTAGGGAAGCCACGGGAAGAAGCCGTAGAACAGCCCGGACAGCGGCCTGCCAGCAAGGTGGACGGCGGCGTCCCTCCCCTGGTTCGCCGCCTGTGCCTTCACGAAGCCGGTGCCCGACACGATCGAACGCAGTGCCGCGTTCGTTGCCTCGCCGAAGAAGCCGTGGACGAGAGCCAGGATGCTCATAAGCACAACAAACGACAGGTAGGTGAGGTGACCCGTGAATACGTACAGGAAAATTCCCGCGCTCACGACCGACGCGAAGATCGAATAGAGATAAATGAGCCGGCGGCGATCGCTCCGGTCAGTAATGACACCACCGGGGATCGATGCTACGAGCATGATGACCAGAATGATCGTTTGTAGCAGACCAGCGGAACCTTCCGAGCCCGTTAGATCGTAGACAACGAAGCTGACGATAAAAAGCGAGAAGGTGCGGCCGATCATGCCGGTCGTATCGCCAATCAGCCACCGCACATAGTCCCGGTTAGCCCAGATTGACTCCCCGCCGACCCCACGCGAGCTGCCCGGCCCCAAGGCACGACCCTCACCAGATGTGGAGCCGTGCTCCGATGCGGCGGCCCGACCAGAAGCAGAGCTCCGGCCGCTTACAGAACCCTCGCCAGGCACGTTGCCCGACCCAAAGGTGTCGTTGGCGGTCGTTGCACCACCATCTTTTGCTGTCATGACTCGAGCGTAAACAACAATCCAATTTAATTCAATAATCTTGCGCAATTAGTTTGCACTAATTTTGGGAAGGGTTATTGTCGATGGGGCGTGTCGAGATTTGCGGGCGGAATCCCCACCGAAGGAAGCAGGTTCCGCTCCCGAAAGAACGGGGGTGGGAGCGCTTGAGTTTGGAGTTTTCTTGAGAGTCCTTGAGTTTGGGAGCGTCAGGGACTCGTCGCCACCACTGCTACGACCCCACCGCATACCGGGGCGTTCGCGAACGTTTAGGGGCGCTCATCGCGAGTTCTCGGCCCATCGCATACCGGGGCGTTCGGGAGCGTTCGGGCATAGCGGAGGAACTGTGACAAAACTAGACAGAGGGCTTTGATCTGGGGAAATGTACCGACGTGTCAGTTGTTGGAGATTCCTGGTCTTTTCCCTTAGGTCCCATGTAGGTCCGATTTGGGATCGATACTCTGATCGAAATTTCAACTAAGTGTCGAGGGCCACAGCCACTCCCCTACGTCGTGGGGAACTGTTGCCAGTAAGGAGCTCGTCATGGACCAGTCATCACGCTACGCAGATCTTTCCCTTCGGGAAGAGGACCTGATCGCAGGGGGCCGACACATCCTCTGTGCCTACCACCTGAGGCCAAAGGCAGGGGTGGGCTTTCTGGAGGCCGCCGCCCATTTTGCTGCCGAATCATCGACCGGCACGAACGTTGTCGTGTCGACAACCGATGATTTCACGAAGGGCGTTGATGCCCTTGTATACCAGGCCGATGAAGCAAGCGAGGAAGTACGGATTGCCTTTCCGCTTGAACTCTTTGATCGGAACATGACCGATGGTCGGATGATGATGGTGTCGTTCCTGACCCTGACGATCGGCAACAACCAGGGCATGGGAGACATCGAGTACGCGAAGATGTACGACTTCTACATGCCGCGCGCAGCCATCAGCCTCTTCGATGGTCCCGCGAAGGGAATCAGGGACCTGTGGCGGATCCTCGGTCGACCGGTTGAGAACGGTGGCTATATTGCCGGCACGATCATCAAGCCGAAGCTGGGCCTTCGGCCCAAGCCCTTTGCGGAGGCCGCCTACCAGTTCTGGTTGGGCGGGGACTTCATCAAGAATGACGAACCGCAGGGCAATCAGGTGTTCGCCCCAATCAAGGAAACAATCCCGCTCGTTGTGGATGCGATGAGGCGGGCCATGGATGAGACGGGCGAAGCGAAGCTGTTCAGCGCTAACATCACCGCCGACGATCACGATGAGATGCTGGCACGCGGCGAGTTCATCCTCGATGCTTTCGGCCCGGACGCTGACAAGGTCGCATTCCTCGTCGATGGGTATGTGGGCGGCCCGGGCATGATCACCACGGCACGCCGCTGGTTCCCGAACCAGTTCCTCCACTACCACCGCGCCGGACACGGCGCCATCACCTCCCCCAGCTCAAAGCGCGGTTACACGGCCTACGTGCTGGCAAAGATGTCTCGCCTTCAGGGCGCTTCCGGCATTCACGTGGGCACGATGGGATTCGGGAAGATGGAGGGGGCGGCCGACGATCGGGCAATCGCCTACATCATCGAACGAGACCAGTACGACGGCCCGGTCTACTCCCAGGACTGGTACGGCATGGCACCCACGGCACCCATTGTTTCGGGCGGCATGAACGCCCTGCGTTTGCCGGGCCTGTTCACGAACCTCGGCCACGCCAATATCATCAACACCGCCGGTGGTGGAGCCTACGGCCACATCGACGGGCCAGCAGCCGGTGCCCGGTCACTGCGCCAGGCGCACGCCTGCTGGGAAGCGGGAACGGACCCGGTCGAGTGGGCCAAGGACAACCGGGACTTCGCCCGGGCTTTCGAGTCCTTCCCCGCGGATGCTGACGCGATCTATCCGAGATGGCGGGAGCAACTTGGACTAGGTGGGTGATATGAGAAGGGCACTCAGTCTCACCCAGTACCTCCTCCAAACCGGAGACAACACCGACAACGCCTATGCGCACGTCCTCTCCCCCGTCGCTATCGCACTCAAGGTCCTCTCGGCCACAATCAGTCGAGGCTCCCTGATCCTCCCCGGCAGAACGCCCGACCAGGTGAGGGACGGGGTGGACCAGCGATGGCATGCAGACGAAACCGACCGCATCCTCCAAGAAGCAGCGGTCAAGACGATCCTCACCCATGGAGCCTCCGGCGACCGACTCGCCGCCGTCTCCTTCTCCCACGAGGAAGAGATCCACCAGGTCTGCGACGGACCCGACGCCCGCTATCTGCTCGCAGTGGATGCCCTCCACCGGCCCACTTCTCTGATCGAGAACCAACCGATTGGGCTCACGTTCTCCATCATCGAACGATCAAAGGAAGGCGGCCCGGTTACCGAGGGCGAGTTCCTGCGCTCGGGGCACGACATTCTCTGTGCGGGGCTTGCCCTGTTCGGGCCCACTACCATCCTCCTTGTCAGCACGGGTGAGGGCGTGGACGCATTTACTCTCGACCGAGAGGTAGGAAACTTCGTTCTTACGAGCGCCGACATGACGCTCCCGTCGAGTTCCGACGTTCTCGCCATCGACCTGTCGCACGCCGATACGTGGAGCCCCGCCGTACGCAGGTATGTGGATGAACGCATCCGGTCCTCGCAGACTGGCGAAGGCCGCCCCGCGATCATGCGGTGGAACAACTCGGCCGTTCTCGGGGCGTTCCGGGCAATCATGAACGGCGGCATCTTCCTTCTCCCCCGCCTTGCACCAAGTGAGCCGGGCCCAAAAGACAATCCGAGTTCGCAATCGGTACAGCACCCGGCAGATTCTCAAGGAGACCAGGGGTCTCACGAGCTGGAGAGCGCGGAGTCAATGCCAGACGTTGCCGACGCAGGGGCTTCCGAGGGCTCTGCCGATTCGCAAGCTACCAAGGACTCAGCTCCACACCGGTGGTCGCAGTCTGTGCGGAACCCGCTTGGTACACCCGAGGAGGGCGTTCCCCTGATCCACACGGCGGGTCCGATCGCCATGCTGATCGAGCAGGCGGGAGGGGCAGCGACCAACGGTGGGTCTCGGATCGCCGATCTCGTACCCCAATCGCTACACGAGCGGGTTCCGATCATGCTCGGTGCTACCGGGGACGTGTTTCTCATCGAACGGTACGCGGACGAGTACGAGAAGGGTTACAGAACCGAAGTCGAGTACCCGCTGTTTCACAATCGCACACTATTCATTCAAGGCACCTAGGAGGAACCATGTCGCGCAAGCATCCCATCATCGCGGTCACCGGATCATCCGGTGCCGGAACCAGCACAGTCACCGAGACCTTTCAGCAGATATTCCGCCGCGAAGGCATCACCTCAGCCATCGTCCCCGGTGATTCCTTCCACCGATACAATCGGGCGGAAATGAAGGCAGTCCACGAGGAAGCGGTCTCGCAGGGCCGCCTGCCACCCAGCCATTTTGGCCCCGAAGCCAATGACTTCCCGAGCCTTGAGAAACTGTTCGCTCAATACGGTGAGGACGGCACCGGGCAAACCCGCACCTACGTACACGACATCGAGGAAGAAGCAATATACGGAACCCCTCCCGGGACCTTCACGCCATGGCGACAGATTGAGGAGGGCACGGACCTCCTCTATTACGAGGGCCTCCACGGGGCCGTGCACACCAAGGAAGTGGACGTGGCACGCCACGTTGATCTCTGCATCGGTGTCGTTCCCATCATTAACCTCGAGTGGATCCAAAAGATCCACCGGGACCGGTCAAGCCGCGGATACTCGGCCGAAGCGGTGACCGACATGATCCTGCGACGCATGGACGACTACGTCCACTACATCTGCCCGCAGTTCAACAACACCCACGTGAACTTTCAGCGGGTCCCCATGGTCGACACATCCAACCCCTTCACGGCCCGCTCAATCCCCACCGCCGATGAATCCATGACGGTCATTAGGTTCGCAAACCCACGTGGTATCGACTTCCCGTACCTATCGTCCATGATCGCGGGATCTTTCATGTCCCGCGCCAACTCCATCGTGGTTCCCGGCGGGAAGACCGATTTGGCCATGCAACTCATCCTCACCCCGATGATTTGGCGGCTGATCGACAAGTCAAGAAAAGCAAAGGGCCTACCCGGCCTCACGTACAAGAGCGCGTTCTAGCGGCAAACAAAAGCGGACGACTGCCGCCACCAGGAACGGAGCCGTTGTCACCAAGTCGGGGCGGTCTTCACCGACTCCGGGGCCCTCGTCACCGGGTCAGCTCACATCTTCACCAAGTCGCGACCCGTCTTCAACCAACTAGGGACCGTGTCCACTACCTCGACACCTGCCCCCGCATCTCATTCAGCAACTTTCACCGGTAGCAAGACCACCAACTCCGCCACGAACCCATCGTACTGCTGGCCCGGAAGCCCACCACTGCTTCCGGGCCGGCACATGTTCGATGCTCTATTGGGTCGATTCCCTACTCGCCTGTGTAGGTGTATTCGTAGAGGATGTGGTCGCGGCGTTCGCCAGCGATCTCCATGTAGTTCTTTGCTTCCCCGATCTTGGTGAATCCGTTCTTTTCGAGAACACGGATCGACGGGATGTTGCTGGGCAGTGTGGCTGCCATGATCCGCTTGAGGCCGAGTTCCTTGCAGGCGAAGTCAATCGCTTGTGCCACGGCCTCAGTAGCGCAACCCTTGCCGCAGGCTTCTTCGGCAATCCAGTATCCAATTTCGCAGGACTGGTAGGGACCCAGTTCGATCCGGTCGAGAACAAGCTGACCGATGATCTTGTCTTGGTCCAGGACGACGAAGGGAACTTCGGATCCCTGTTCGTGGTCTGCCAACTTGGCAGTCATGAGCTTCTTCTGGAAGTCCAGGTCGTAGTAAGAATCCTCGCGCCGTGGTTCAAACGGCGCGAGGAATTCTCGTGATGCCACGATGAGGTCCGTCAGCTCTTCGACGTCCATCGCGGTAACGACTCGTATTTTTATCATGGACTCACATTAGGTGAGTGGCGCTTCTCCATCGACGGGACGTGCCGAGACAACTTCCTCAACTGGAAGGGTCTTGACCGGCAGGGTCTTCGGCTTAAACGACGGCCGGGTCGCCTCGAACTCGGCGATCTTGTCTTCCTGACGCATGGTGAGCCCGATGTCGTCAAGGCCCTCCATGAGGCGCCAGCGCGTGTAGTCATCGATCTCGAAGGTCGTTGTGAATGAACCGGCGGTGACGCTGCGTTCGACCAGGTCAACGGTTACCTCGGTGCCGGGCTCGGTTTCGAGGATCTTCCACAGCTGCTCGCAGTCATCCTGGGTGATGATGCCGGCAACAAGGCCCTGCTTGCCGGAGTTGCCCTTGAAGATCTCCGCGAAGCGGGGCGCCAGGACGGCACGGAAGCCGTAGTCCTTGAGTGCCCACACGGCATGCTCGCGGGAGGAGCCGGTGCCAAAGTCGGTTCCGGCAATGAGAACGGAACCATTCTTGTAGTCGTCCTGGTTGAGGACGAACTCGGGATCGTTGCGCCAGGCAGCGAACAGAGCGTCTTCGAAGCCGGTGCGGGTGACGCGCTTGAGGTACACGGCCGGGATGATCTGGTCCGTGTCAACGTTGGAGCGGCGCAGCGGGACGCCGATACCGGTATGGGTGGTGATTTTCTCCATGATCGCTCCTTACAGGTCGGCGGGGGTCGAGATGGTTCCGCGGATCGCGGTGGCTGCGGCAACGAGCGGGGACACGAGGTGGGTGCGGCCACCCTTGCCCTGACGGCCCTCGAAGTTACGGTTCGAAGTGGATGCGGCCCGCTCACCCGGGGCAAGCTGATCCGGGTTCATGCCCAGGCACATGGAGCAACCGGCGTTACGCCATTCGGCGCCGAACTCCTTGAAAATCTGGTCGAGGCCCTCGGCCTCCGCCTGAAGGCGGACGCGAGCGGAACCGGGAACAACCATGACGCGAACATCCGGGTCCTTCTGCTGTCCCCGAATAACGTTCGCAATGTTGCGCAGGTCCTCGATCCGGCCGTTGGTGCACGAGCCCATGAAGACCGTATCGACACGAATGTCCTTGAGCTTCGTGCCGGGAGCCAGGTCCATGTACTCAAGTGCGCGCTGAGCGGCGGCGCGCTCCGCCTCGTCGGCAAAGTCCTCCGGGTCCGGAACCTCAGCCGAGATCGGCAGGCCCTGGCCCGGGTTGGTGCCCCAGGTGACGAAGGGCTCGAGGTCGTCAGCATCCAGCTCGACAACCGCATCGAACTCGGCGTCATCATCGGTGCGCAGGGACTTCCAGTACTCAACGGCGCGATCCCACTCTTCGCCCTCGGGGGCGTGCGGGCGGCCCTTGATGTACTCAAAGGTCGTCTCATCGGGGGCAATCATGCCGGCGCGGGCGCCAGCCTCAATCGACATGTTGCAGATCGTCATGCGGGCTTCCATGGAAAGAGCCTCGATGGCCTCGCCGCGATACTCGAGCACGTAGCCGGCGCCGCCGGTTCCGATCTTCGCAATGATGGCGAGGATGATGTCCTTCGACGTCGTGCCGGGACGCAGCTTGCCGTTGACGTTGATCGCCATGGTTTTAAAGGGCTGTAGCGGCAGAGTCTGGGTGGCGAGCACGTGCTCAACCTCGGACGTACCGATACCCATGGCAAGAGCACCGAAAGCGCCGTGCGTCGACGTATGGGAGTCGCCGCAGACGATCGTCATGCCGGGCTGGGTGATGCCGAGCTGCGGGCCGACGACGTGAACGATGCCCTGCTCGGAGTCACCGAGCGAGTGGATACGAACACCGAAGTCCTTCACGTTCTTGCGGAGCGTATCGATCTGCTTGGCAGAAATCTTGTCCATGATCGGCAGGTCAATATCGACGGTGGGGACGTTGTGGTCCTCGGTCGCGATCGTCAGGTCGGGACGGCGTACCTCACGACCAGCCAGGCGCAGGCCCTCGAAGGCCTGGGGGCTGGTGACCTCGTGAATGAGGTGCAGGTCAATGTAGAGAAGGTCCGGAGCTCCGTCTTCGCCGCGGGCGACGATGTGCGACTTCCAAACCTTCTCGGCCAGGGTAGAGCCCATGACTTTCTCCTTTGTCTCAGATGCGAGTAACACGCGCGCCGATTCGGATTACGCGCTGTGCTTGAGGCAACTGTACACCACTTGCGTATCAAAGGGCGAGATGACAATATCACTCTATGGACACTTCACAGGGATCTGGAGTCGGCGTTCTCGACAAGGCCGCCGCAGTACTTGGCGCACTGGAATCCGGGCCGCACACGCTCGCTCAGCTCGTTACCGCAACCCATCTAGCACGGCCCACGGCGCACCGCTTGGCCGTTGCTCTCGAGTACCACCGCTTCGTTACGAGGGACATGCAGGGGCGGTTTATTCTTGGCCCCCGCATGGAAGAACTAGCGTCGGCAGCCGGTGGGGATCCGCTTCTTGCCGCGGCTAAGCCCGTTCTTATTGCACTGCGCGACCACACGGGCGAATCCGCCCAGCTGTTCCGCCGCCAGGGCGATGTCCGCATCTGCGTTGCCGCTGCCGAGCGCAACCTGGGCGGCCTGCGGGACTCCATCCCTGTCGGTGCCGCACTGTCGATGCTGGCGGGCTCCGCAGCCCAGGTTCTTCTTGCCTGGGAGGAGCCGGATCGCCTGCACCGCGGCCTCCATGGGGCGAACTTCACAGCCACCACTCTGTCGGCTGTTCGCCGCCGCCGTTGGGCACAGTCCGTGGCCGAACGGGAAGCCGGTGTCGCATCGATTTCCGCACCCGTGTGGGGCCCGAGCGGACGCGTTGTTGCAGCCGTTTCCATCTCCGGTCCAATCGAGCGCATGGGACGCCAGCCCGGCCGTCAGCACTCCGTTGCCGTTGTCGCCGCCGCTAACCGGCTCACCGAGGTCCTGAAGAGGTCCGAAGACTACTAATCTGGGAGAATAGCGGCATGAAGCCCACTCTCCTCGTGACCAACGACTTCCCTCCCCGCGCGGGAGGGATCCAGACCTACCTGGAAGGCTTCGCCCGGCAACTCGATCCCGACAAGCTCATCGTTTATGCGTCCTCTCCCCCGGACGGCGGAGCAGAGGAATGTGACGCGAACGTCCCCTACGAGGTCATTCGCTATCCCGGCACCATGATGCTCCCCACCCCCGAGGTGGAGAAAACAATGATGAGCATCATCAAAGAGAAGAACATTGAGAACGTGTGGTTCGGCGCCTCCACACCGCTTGGCATCATGGCGAAGGCCGCCCGCAAGGCGGGCGCCAGCCAGACCATCGCCACCACCCACGGTCACGAGATCGGCTGGTCCATGATTCCGGGAACCCGGCAGTTTCTTGCCAAGATCTTCCGGGACAACGACATCGTCACCTACCTGACCAAGGCAACCCTCGAGCGGCTCCAGCCGGTTCTTGGCGACACCGAGCTGTTGCGGATGCCGGGGGGAATCAATCCCGAAGTCTTCTCATTCGACGCTGACTTCCGGGTCGAACTCCGCGAGCGCTACGGCATTGCCCAGGATGCTCCCGTCGTCATCTGCATCTCCCGCCTCGTGGAACGCAAGGGTCAGGACCTGCTCATCAACAATTGGCACCGAGTATCGGAGCAGTTCCCCGAGGCTCGCCTCGTCATCGTTGGTAAAGGCCCGTACCGGGAGAAGCTGGATGCCATGCACGAGGCGTCTCCGGCCAAGGACTCGATCATCTTCACGGGCGAGGTGCCATATGCGGAGCTGGCTGGCCACTACTCGCTCGGCGATATCTATGCCATGCCCTGCCGCACGCGCGGCGGCGGCCTTGATATTGAGGGCCTCGGCATTGTCTATCTCGAGGCCTACGCAGCCGGCCTCCCCGTTATTGCCGGTAACTCGGGTGGTGCGCCGGAGGCAGTGATCCCCGGGGAAACCGGCCTGGTCGTCAACGGCCGTTCGGGCAATGCCCTGGTCTCTGCCCTCACCTACCTCCTCGAGGATCCCGAGCGCGCGAAAGCCATGGGAGCCCGCGGGAAGGAATGGGTGGATGGGGAATGGCGCTGGGAGCACCTCATCAAGCAACTGAAGTCGGTTCTTTAGAGCACTCACTGGGCAAGATTCATTGCCCCAATTCGTTAACGCACCTACTAGCGCAGATCCCCAAGGTTATTAGCGCCAGCAGGTGAGTCTCGCTTTCTTGCCTTTCGTAAGTCAATCCACCTAGCGAGACTTTCCGCACTACCGCACGCTTGTTGCGTACTGTGAGCCTAACCACTTGTGACGACAAAGTAGGAACACATGACTAACTGGCGTATCCGCGACTTCCAGCCAAGCGACCTCGATGGTTTTCTCCGTCTTTGGGAGCAGTACATCGCACAGGTCGATATCCCGGTCTATGCCCTCAACGAGGTCATTGCTTCTACCCGGGCCGATACTGCCGTTGTGGCCGTCATTGGGGAAGAGGTCGTTGGTGTCACGGTAGCCAGGGCCGCCCACGATCAGGCGTGGATCGTGTTCTTTGCGGTCGACGCGAAATTGCAACGCCGTGGCATTAGCCGCGCCATGCTCGCCGCTATTGAGCAGCGCCTTGCCTCCACGGGTATCAGCCAGATGTCGATCCTGGTTCCGGACGAGATCGAGAACATCGTGTCGCTCTCCCGTGCAGGCTTCGCCGATCAGCGTCACCTACGCTACTTCGAACGCACCATTCCCATCCGCCAGGAAGAGATCCTCCTGCTTCGGGAGCTGGGCGGGCGAATGTTGGGAAGGGACCGGTGGGATGCGATCGGCGGAATGACGACCGAGAAGGATCTGCTTGAGCGCAGGCTGATCCTTCCACTAGCCAACCCGTCTACAGCTGAACAGTTTGGTGTTGTCCCACCGCGTGCCATTGTCCTCTTTGGTCCGCCCGGTACCGGCAAGACCACTTTCGCTAAGGCCGTGGCTTCACGGCTCGAGTGGCCCTTTGTTGAGGTCTTCCCCTCCCGCCTCGCAGCTTCCCCGAAGGGGCTTGCTGGCGAGCTGAGAGAAGCATTCGAGCGTATTGACGATCTCGATCATGCTGTCGTGTTCATTGACGAGGTGGAAGAGATCGCCTCTCGTCGCGGCGGAGAGCCGCCCTCACCAACTCAGGCAGTCACCAACGAGTTACTGAAGGTGATCCCGAACTTCCGGGAGAAGCCCGGCAGGCTTCTCATTTGTGCCACGAACTTTATTCGGGCTCTCGACCCAGCGTTCCTACGCCATGGCAGGTTTGATTACGTCATCCCGATAGGCCTGCCCGATGAGGAGGCACGCCACGCTATCTGGCAGATGTTCATTCCCCCAACCATCAGAGAGAACCTGGATATTGAGCCGCTGGTTCAGGCAACCGATGGGTTCTCCCCCGCCGATATTGAATACGCGGCCCGTAGCGCTTCCCAGGTCGCTTTCGAACGAGCATTAGCCAACGGTCATTCAACCGAAGAGCCGGCACGCGAAATCGGAGTATCCGAAGGCCCGACCGTGGACGACTACCTGGCAGCAATCGCACAGACCCGCGCGACAGTGTCAGCTGAGGTTGCCAGGGAGTTCGAAGAAGATATCGAGGCACTCGCACGGACCTGACCTGGAAAAGCTATGCGAGCCTTTGAAGGGCGTCCCGTACCGAGCCGTGGAGGACTTTCTGGATCTTAGTGACAAGCACGTCGGGGTCTTCTTGTCCTTCGGTGAGGAGCCAGCGCAGCAGGTGCCCGTGGACGATTGAGGCATAGTGGTCGACAATGAACTGCCGATCAACAGTGCTTAGGACAATGTCGCCTTCTAGTTCGGTGACGATCGCTTCCATCATGAGCCGGAACTGGCCAAGGAAGAAAGTATCGCGCCTGCGGTGCGAGAGGGAGTTCATGACAGCCTGAGTTTGTTCCATGTTTGCTCTCATGTACCGAAGCAGTTTCCGGTAGCCATCCGCCCACTGGTCGTAGGAGGCATGCTCCATGATGTGGTTGGCGATCTCCTGTTCAAACACCCAGGCAGCAAGATCGTAGACGTCGGCAAAATGATAGTAGAACGTTTGCCGGTTAATTCCTGCGTGGGCTGTCAGGCCAGAAACGGTCACCCGGTTAAGCCGGGTAGTGAGTAGCTGTTCCTTGAGTGAGCGAGCAAGTAGCTCCTTTGTCGCCTGCGACATGGCCACCCCCTCAGAAACGTTTATACCTCCAATCATAGGACGCACGTCCCGGTTCGGCGGTAAAAGGGGCCCTGCCTGAGCTAGTAATTTCAGTGATTGCGACACCTTCGGGTTTCTGTCTATATCGCAGTGTTTAGGGCGGGTCTTAGCGTGAAAGGGAGGCGACAACGATGTCGCTAACAGTTTCAGTGACAGGACAGGAATCATGTTTCTCTTCGAATCTATCCCCTGGTATTCATGGCTCACGTGGTTCGTCGTACTCGGCGCACTCATCGGCCTCAACGAGGTAACGAGAAGATGGAAGGCCGGCGGCATCGCCTTCTTCATTATTCTCCCGATCATTCTCACAATCTTTGTATGGCCAACAACTGCAGGTGCAGATTCTTCTACCGGCACCTGGTTCCACTGGGTCAAGGTCTACTCAGCTCTCGCCGGAGCTCTTGGCTTCATGGCGATCCGTTACTTCCCCAAGCTCGCAGCTAATAAGAAGGTCCTCATCTTCCCGGCAGCTATCCTCGCCATCAATATTGCCGAGGCCTGCATCCGTGACTTCCAGGTGGGAGCCATGAACACCGACGGCATCGTCGATGGTGTGTACATGCTGTCTGGTTCGTGGAACTGGATGAACGGCGTCGCCGGTCTTCTTAACCTCGTTGCAATTTGCGGATGGGCGGGAATATTTATTTCCAGAGACAAGTCAAAGGACATGATCTGGCCCGACATGCTCTGGTTCTGGATCATCGCCTACGACCTATGGAACTTCGCCTACGTCTACAACTGCGTTGGCGACCATTCCTTCTACGCCGGTGGAGCACTCCTCATCTCCTGCACTATCCCCGCATTCTTCATCAAGAAGGGTGCCTGGCTCCAACACCGAGCCAACACCCTGGCCCTCTGGATGATGTTTACTATGGCGGTGCCGACATTTGTCTCCGACTCGATGTTCGCCGTCGAAACCTCCAGGAGTCCCGTCGCCCTCTTTGTCATCTCGGCACTGGCATTGGTCGCCAACGTCGCTCTCATCATCTACCAGATCCGCACCATCCTGAGGAAGCGTCTCAACCCTCTCAAGGATGAGCTGTACACGGACCACCCCCAGTACAAGGCAGTGGTTGCCGCGAACATCCCGGCCGCACCTCTGGACAGCCAAGTTGCCGCCGACAAGTTCGACAAGATGGCGTAACTCCAACATCCATGGGGCATTAGAGCCTATACGAAGCAAGTAGTCCTCAGCGGATTGAGGGAATCTTCTGTGGGATTGAGGAATACCCTGTAAAACTTGGGGATCGTCTCCAGGGTTTGGGAAACCGCTGTGGGGATGACGTAGCGTCTGTCAGTGTGGAATGGCCACATACTGACAGACGCTACGCTCGTTAAGTCAGGGGCTAGTGACTAAGCCCGGCAATTATGAACTTACGAGTAGTGGATTGACGAAGAGCAGAACTACTTTGTGTTCTTCTCTATCGACCATTCGATCTGAGGCGTGACCCCAGCATCCTTGATCAGGTTGTAGATGGGGCAGCGGCGCTCGGTCTCGT
>NZ_JBQCYC010000009.1:68986-87293 GCF_052087705.1 Flaviflexus sp.
GTGACCCCAGCATCCTTGATCAGGTTGTAGATGGGGCAGCGGCGCTCGGTCTCGTTCACGAGGACTCCGAACTGCTCAATGTCGAGGTCAGCGGTGATCTTGACCGATCCTATGACGGTCTGGAAGTGCGGGGAAACGCCCTCCACACCTTCAAAGCCGCGAAGGTCCAGGGTTCCGGTGATCTCAATGTCGACACCGTCGATCTCGTAGCCACGTTCGGCAGCAACGGTTTCGATGACGACAGCAATGCAACCCTCGAAGGCTCCGATGAGGTACTGGAAGGGGTTCGGACCGGAGTTGTTACCGCCAAGCCCCGTGGGCTCGGAGACTCGGAAGTTGAACTCTCCGGCGATGATATCGGTGCTTGCCTGACCGACCCAGGTTCCGGTCGTGGTGAGGGAAATGAGCTTCGGCTTGGTCTGGGTAGCGAGTGTAGTCATGATCTTTTTCCTTAAGTTTTTAGTTTTTGGGTGCGCTGACGCCCGCCCACACTTCGTGGGACATTACGGGTACGCAAAACAGCGCCTTTTACTGATTGGCGATGAGCAATATCGAGACTGCTCCGTTGAGCTCTGTGGCTACTGCGGCCTCACGCCGCGACGAACATTCGCATTCTGTCCTCCATCGAACCTGGCATTAGCACCCGCTCCGGATCTCGAAAGGTTGCTGCAGCGTCATAGAGCCAGGACTCTCGACTGCTCGCGATAGTGGTTCCAGATTAAGGGCGTCAACCCCTGCCGTCTATGCATTCCAAACTTTGAACAGACTGCGCAGAACAGACTTCCCGCCGCACCCAGAACAGCCGTGGACAGGTTTCTAACAACAAGAATTGCTACAGATTCCAGCCACTTCCCCCGCATTTACCCCCTCGGCATTCACGTACGATTGGGCTATGAGCAATCCGTGGGCCCTGTATGACAATCTCATTGACGCGATCGATGCGTCGGCCAAGGTTTCCGACTACCAGGTCGGCAACATCTGGACCCGAGTCACAGCAGATGATGGGACAAGCGGCGTTGCGATGACAACCGATGTACGGACCCGACCATCAATCTCCACCGAGTCGCTGATTGGCCGACCGCTGAGGGAAGCCGCAATGCTGGTGCGCTCCTGGAACCTGGCGGAGGCGGGTATTGGCGTTGCCGCGATCAATGCCTGGCACAATCATCCAGGGCGCATCCCGTCCTGCGGTTATCGTTTCCCCGAGAACACCGAAGGAACCGAAGGTGCCTTCGACACCTACGCCGAACTGGTTCAGGGTAAGAAGGTCGCCACGATCGGCCACTTCCGGTTTATCGAGAACCGCTTCGAGGGAGTGGGTGAGCTTTCCATCATTGAGCGCAGACCCCGGGACAACGACTACCCGGATACGGCAAGCGAATTCATTCTGCCGGACCAGGACTTCGTCTTCATCACCGGATCAACGCTCGTCAACAAGACACTCCCCCGCCTACTCGAGCTTTCCCAAGATGCCTACGTCGTCCTCACGGGACCATCATCAACCATGTCACCAATCCTCTACGACTACGGCGTGAACGGGTTGTCAGGACTCGTGTGCACCGACCCGGAGCACCTCACCGAGATTCTCCGCGGCACCGGACGCGGCTTCCCGAGTGCAGCCGGAACCATGGTCGACTTCGCAAAGGTCAAACCAGAGCTGTAAACCTCGTTCGTTCTGGCAACGCCAGCAGACATAAGTGCAAAGCAAGACTCACGTCATTGAAAAAAGCCTCTGGTTGCGGACCAGTTACAGGGCGGACATAGGCTGTCGGTACTGGCTGACACTACGGAGCTAGGCGCTCCCAAGCCCACGCGCGATCAACGACGCGGTAGCGGATCCTGTCGTGGAGCCGGTCGGGCCTGCCCTGCCAGAACTCCAGGACCTTGGGCCGTACGAGGTAGCCACCCCAGTTGTTCGGCCGGTGGGGCTCCTCACCAGATCTCTCCAGCTTCTCCACCTCATCGAGGAGTACCTGCCGACTTTCGATCACCTGAGACTGCGGGGAGGCAAGAGCGCCCCGACGAGAGCCGATCGGGCGAGAGTCAAAGTACTTATCCGATTCGACATCGGTGATGCGCTCTGCCCGCCCCTCGATCCTGACCATGCGGTCGAGCGAAGCCCAGTGGAAGTTCAGGGCAACCCTCGGGTTGACCTTGATCTCAGCGGCCTTGCGGGAGTCGTAGTTCGTAAAAAAGATGATGCCCTCGGGGGTTACCTGCTTCGCGAGAACAACCCTGCTAGATGGACCACCATGCTGATCCGCGGTCGAAAGCACCATCGCATTCGCGTCACGCTCGTCAGACTCGACGACTTCCGCCAGCCACTGATCAAAAAGGGGTTTCGGGGACGAAGGAAGGTCCGCCTCGTTCAGTTCCCCGGACTCGTAGCTACGTCGCATATCTGAGATGTCCATATGAGCATCCTATGCCCCATACCCGACCCCCGAAAGACCAGAATCTCGGGGAAAAATCAGCGAGGAGATCACGTGAGCGGTCTCTTTGCTGGTCGTAGTCGTGACGCCACTTTTTGGCTCCCGCCCACATGGTGGATGCTGTTGCCCAAGTCGAAACAACTAACCTACGATTCAGTAACCTACTGATTCGTAACTGTGAAAGGTGGCCTGTGACCACTCCCAACATTGCCGTCGGCGTACTGTCCGACCGGATTCCGTTCTCCCGCGCCCGTGATATCGCTCTTGTCGCGGGCGGTGCGATCTTTGTCGCTATCGCCTCCCAGATCGTGATCCCTCTCGGATTCACGCCCGTGCCTCTCTCCCTTTCAACCTTTGCGGTCATCCTGACTGGCGCAGCCCTTGGCCCGGTCAAGGCCACTCTGTCGCTTTCGCTGTACATGCTGGCCGGAATGGCGGGGGCACCGATCTTTGCGGAGCAGAGTAGCGGATGGGAGTCGGCGTCCTTCGGCTACATCATCGGCTACATCCTTGCCGCGGCAGCCGCCGGCAAGCTTGCCTCCAAGGGCTTCGACCGCTCTATCGGCAAAACTGCCCTTCTGGTTATTGCCTGCTCGGTCCTGATCTACGCCGTTGGCCTCCCCTGGCTCATGGCATTCACGGGGGCAGATCTTGTTCAGGGACTGGAAATGGGAGTTGTTCCCTTCCTCTTTGGTGACGCCATCAAGGGAGCCGCCGCCATAGCACTCCTGCCCGCCACCTGGCACCTGATCGGCAAGAGCAAGTAAGCATCCCCGCTCTTCGCACAGCCCTCGGATATTTGCCGGGGGCTGTGTTGTTCCCGAAAGCAAACAGGGGGCACACGAGCCGGGAGGCTCCGTCCCGGCAAGCATTCGCACGCCTCACCGCCCTGCCTATCCGGGCAAAGCAAAAGGCCCGAGCGCATTGCTCGGACCTTCCCTGTACCCCGTACCGGATTTGAACCGGTGTTACCGCCGTGAGAGGGCGACGTCCTGGGCCGCTAGACGAACGGGGCCCTAGATAACAACGTATGAAATTATCTGTAGACAGCTTGCGCTATCCGTACCCCGTACCGGATTTGAACCGGTGTTACCGCCGTGAGAGGGCGACGTCCTAGGCCGCTAGACGAACGGGGCCTATAAGTCTCCGAAGAAACTTGCTGGGGTACCAGGACTCGAACCTAGACTAAATGAACCAGAATCACTCGTGCTGCCAATTACACCATACCCCAAGGGTTTGCCCGCAACCTCGGTCGCGCGCAGAACTAAACTCTACCGGCTCCCTATTTTGTTGGCAAAACCGTTGGGGGTGAAGGTGGTCACGGTCCGTGAAGCACCGACAGTTTCGTACCAAAAGCCCTCCGCAGCGCCCTTCCTCCCCCCGCCACCGCACAGTCGAATTCGCCCTCGTAGAACAGTCGCATTCGTTCCCATAAGAGTCGACTCGGCTAAGAAACGACCCGGCTCATTTCTGAACCGGGCCGTTTGCTTCAGCCTTATGCTCTTTGTGCGGCGTCACCGCGTAATGCTCAGCTAATCGCTGTTACCGCTTCACTTACTCTGCGGAACCCAGTTGCTCGACAAGCCGCTTAAGGCGGGTGATGGATTCATCGCGTCCGAGGATTTCCATGGAGTCGAAGACCGGCAGGGAGACGTTCGTGCCGGTGATGGCGACGAAGAGCGGCGCGAAAGCCAGCCGCGGCTTTATTCCCATGCCGTCGATGACGGCGGTGGACATGGTGTCCTTAATGGACATGGCAGTGAAGTCTGCAAGGACAGACAGGTTCTCGATCGCCGCATTCAGAACCTGGGGCGCCGTTTCACCAAGCTTGTTCAGGGCCTTCTCGTTGTACTCGATTTCAGTGGAATTCTTAAAGAGGAATCCCATCATCGGGCCGGCCTCGGAGAGGACCTGGATGCGGGTCTGGGCAAGCGGTGTAGCGGCGTCAACGATCCGCTTCTCTTCAGCTGTGAGGCCGTCGTAGCTATTTGCGGAGACGGAGCCTCCGAGGAAGGGGACGAGGCGGCGGGCCAGGTCGTCGACGCCGAGGCGACGAATGTGCTCGGCGTTGATGGCGATGGCCTTCTTCTCGTCGAAGCGGGCCGGGTTCGGGTTGACGTCATTGACGTCAAAGGCTTCGATGAGTTCCTCAACGGTGAAGATGTCGTTGTCGGGTGCAATCGCCCATCCCAGCAGTGCCAGGTAGTTGACGAGGCCCTCGGGGATCATGCCGTTGTCGCGGTGCAGGAACAGGTTCGACTGCGGGTCGCGCTTGGAGAGCTTCTTGTTCCCCTCACCCATGACATACGGCAGGTGGCCGAAGGTCGGTACCTGCTTAGCGATACCGAGGTCCACGAGGGCCCGGTAGAGAACAACCTGGCGGGGGGTGGAGGACAGCAGATCCTCGCCGCGGAGCACGTGAGTGATCTCCATGAGAGCATCATCGACCGGGTTGGTGAGGGTGTAGAGGGGCTGTCCGTTGCCGCGGACAATGACGTAGTCGGGGATGGAGCTGGGGCCGAAGGTGATCTCGCCACGAACAGCATCATCAAAGGTGACGTCTTCATCTGGCATGCGAATACGGAGAACGGGTTCGCGGCCCTCGGCACGGAAGGCTGCCTTCTGCTCTTCGGACAGGTCGCGATCAAAGCCGTCGTACCCGAGTTTGGGGTCGCGTCCCGCGGCCCGGTGACGGGCCTCTACTTCTTCGGGCGTGGAGAAGGACTCGTAGGCGTAGCCGCCCGCAACGAGCTTCGCTGCGACATCCGCATAGATGTCCATGCGTTCGGACTGGCGGTAGGGTCCGTGGGGTCCGCCGACCTCGACGCCTTCATCCCAGTCCATGCCGAGCCACTTCATGGCGTCAAGCAGCTGGTGGTAGGACTCCTCCGAATCACGTTGAGCATCGGTGTCTTCGATGCGGAAGACGAAGGTGCCACCGGTGTGGCGAGCATAGGCCCAGTTGAACAGGGCGGTGCGGATGAGCCCGACGTGAGGGGTCCCCGTCGGCGAGGGGCAGAAGCGAACGCGTACATCAGTCATAGGGCAAGACTACCGCGACGAGAGTGCGGACGAATCTCCTGGGGCCGTAGAGTTGACGTATGTTCGACAACATCACACCCGAATCTCTCCGTGCCACCGGCTCCGTTAAGTGGACTACCTACCCCAACACTATTGGCATGTTCATTGCCGAAATGGACTTCGGAGTACCCCCGGTTGTCACCGAAGCGCTCACCAAGCGAGCAACGAACGGCGCCCTTGGCTACCTGACAGGTGCCATGGCAGATGATCTTCGTGACGCGACAGCCGAGCTTATGGAGCGGGACTACGGGTGGAGCATTAGACCCGAATCGGTTTACCTATTCCCCGATGTGCTGGCAACAATGCGGGAGACTCTCCGTCATCTCGCCACCGAGGGCCCGGTTGTTGTTCCCACACCCGCCTACATGCCTTTCCTTGGTTTGCCGGGAGAAGAGGACCGCGAGCTCATCGAGGTGCCTTCCACGATCCTGAACGGCCGCTGGGAGCTCGACTACGAGGGAATCGACAGCGCCCTGTCGGGTGGCGGACTGTTTGTTCTGTGCAATCCGTGGAACCCGGTCGGACGCGTTCTGGATCGCGATGAGCTTGAGAAGATCTGCGAGATCGTCGACATGAACAACGCTTACGTGTTCTCCGACGAGATCCACGCACCGCACGTCTTTGACGGCACCCACATCCCCTACGCCACGATTTCAACCACGGCCGCCAACCACACGGTCACGGCAACATCCACCTCGAAGGGCTGGAACACCCCGGGCCTGAAGAACGCTCAGCTGATTGTCGGCGAACCCTTCCAGGAGATCATCAAGGCACCGGCGGGCCTAATCGAACGGCAGATCTCCACCGTCGGTGTGGAATGTGCGATCGCGGTGTACCGCGATGACTCCGAGTGGACCAAGAACGTCAGGGATCAGCTCGACCGCAACCGCAAGACGGTCACCGAACGAATCAACAACATCCCAGGCCTGTCCACCATCCAGTCCGAGGGCACCTATATTGCCTGGATCGACGCTTCCGGGATCGCCGACAAGGTCGACTCGCCAGCCCAGTTCTTCCGTGAGCACGGCGTTGCCCTCACCCCCGGTGAGAGCTGCGGCAAGGGCTACGAGGACTATCTCCGCCTCGTCTACGGCACCACCACCCCAATCCTCAACGAGGCACTCGACCTCATGGAACAGGCAGTTGCCGGCCTCAACAGGTAGACCCGTAGCTGGGTGGGCTGACGAGGAAATAGTCGAGGCATGAGTACCGAAACGGGGAGGGTCGCAGTTGCGATTCCCTCCCCGTTCCAGCATGTTCAGCCGTTGTTTTATCGGCAGTTGGTTCTCTCGGCAATAGCTTCTCTCGGCAGCGGCTCGCCGTTGGCCTCTCGGTCGCGCCTGACGTGCACGGTGTCTTTTAGACCCTGCTCGCCACGAGCTCCACATTGTCAGCTGGTGCGGAGCTGGTTGGTGAGTTCGCCGATGCCTTCAACTTCGACGGTGACGGTGTCGCTCTCGGACATGATGCCAACGCCCGCGGGGGTGCCGGTCAGGATGACGTCGCCCGGGAGGAGCGAGAAGGCGTGGGAAATGTAGGAAACAAGTTCCTTCACGCCGGTCAGCATGTCGTTGGTGTTGCCATCTTGGCGGAGCTCACCGTTGACGGTGGAACGAATGGCCTTGTTGGACGGGTCGTAGTCAAGGTCGATGACCGGTCCGAGCGGGCACGAGGTATCGAAGCCCTTGGCGCGGGCCCACTGGGGCTCGGCGCGCTGAGCATCACGAGCCGTGACATCGTTCGCTGCCGTGTAGCCGTAGATAACATCATCGACGCGCTCCACCGGAACGTCCTTGCAGGGCCGACCAATAACCACGGCAAGCTCGGCTTCGTAGGAGATTTCCTTCGCCCATGACGGAGCAACGATCGGGTCGTCGGGTCCGATCACCGAAGTGTTCGGCTTGAAGAAGAGAACGGGAATTTCGGGGACGTCCCCTCCCATTTCCTTGATGTGGTCCATGTAGTTCTTGCCCACGCCGATGACCTTGGAGCGGGGAATGATTGGGGACAGCAGGCGGGTGCCCTTGCGGGGCAGGCGCTGGCCGGTGGTATCCAGTCCCTGGAAGATCGGGTCGCCAGCAAGGACGATGTATTCGTCCGTGTCGTGGTCGACGATGGCGTAGCGGGGGCCGGACTCTAGTGAAATTCGAGCGATCTGCATGAGGTAAGCCTAGCGTGGCAAGATGGCTTCGATGCTGATCTTGTCTGTAGAAACCTGGTGGGCCCTCTGTCAAAGGCACGAGGCCCGCGCCCGTGCACGCTCAGCGGCCCATGAGCAGCGCAGGAAGAAGCACGAACGGCACGCGGTTGAGGACTTCCTGTGGGAGTACTATCCGCTCCGCCCCGGCATTCTTGCCCGCTGGAACCCCGGCGCCACCGTTGCCATCCAGCGTCCACCCGACGGTCATCCCGCTCTTCCCGAATATGAAGCAAGGTTGGAGTGGCGCTGGCACCGCGAAGAAGACGGGCACCTGTTCCTCGATCTGGAACAGTTTCGAGATGCTCGTGCGCGCGGCATTCGGTTTGTTCACGATCTTGCCAGAGCAATCCTTAGCCGCACCCCAAAGTTTTCCTGCTTTGGCTGGCACGAGTGGTGCATGGTTTATGGCGGGGATAAACGGCACGACATTCCGTTGCGCCTCGGACAGGAAGGAACCGATCAAGCGGTCGAGGCGGCAACCATTGCCTGTACTCATTACGATGCATTCCGGTTCTTCACCGATGAGGCAGTCCCCCACAACACGCTCTATCCCACCCGGGAGAAGGCTCTTGAGTTGGAGCAGGGCGGGTGCCTGCACGCGAACATGGATGTTCTCAAATGGTGCCTCCAACTCGGTCCCGCAATCCCCGGCGATCTGCTCCTCGATGCTTACGATTTGGCGCGGGATATTCGGTGGATGGACATGGCGGCGGCAGCCTACGATCTCTCCAATCTGGGTGTTGAACCGATCCGGATCGAAACCCCGCAGGGCAGAAGCCAGTATGCGGCGCTGCAGAAGAACTTTGCCGCCAGGGCAAAGCCGCTCCGCGAGCGCCTTCTTGCCCTCACCTCCCATATCGGGGCCGAGGATTTGCCGCCCGCCGAGCCGTGGGCCGTGAAGCCGACGTCGATGGCGCCTGCCTGATTCGTTTTTGATGCATACCAAGGGGCCGGGCTCGAGGGTTGATTCCCCCGGGCCCGGCCCCTTGCTTGTTATGTGTACGTGTTGGCCCTTCTACCGCCTGAGCGGTGAAGGTGGTGCCGCCGGGCCGGCTCGGCTCACTCAGGTGGCCGTGGCCGAGCCGACCGCGGTGCGGTGTGGCGTTTACTCTTCCTTGCGGCGGTTGGTGCCGAGGATGAGGACGCCTCCTGCGAGGGCCGCCATTCCGCCCACGGCGAGCAGCCATGCGGAGTTGGCGCCCGTGAGGGGCAGCTGCGGTGCCGGCGGCTTGGGAGCCGGCGGCTGTACGGGAACGGTTGCTTGCTTGCCGGTCACGTCAACGGTCACGGAGTCGGACTGTTCGGTTTCCTTGATCCAAGCGGTGTTCGTGTATTCGATGGTCTGGCCGACGCGCGCTTCGAGTTCGAGGGCGTAGGTGAACTCTGTCGCTATGCCCTCCTCGTTCCACATTGCCGTGCCGATGATGACCGGGTCGGCGGTGGTACGAGTCTTGTCGTCCAGAACCGTGATCTCCATGTTCGTCTCTTCGTCGAGTTCGTAGTCGACGGCGTTGACGACCTGGGCGGTCTTCGTTTCGAGACGGGAGTTCAGGTATTCGATAGCTGCGGTGGTCGAGCCCGTGTATGAGTCGGGTTCGCCGCCACATGCGTAGTCGACGTAGGCGATTCCGTTGACGCCGTCCGCTGCCGCGGGGACGTGAACCTGGAAGCCCGGGGTGTCGAGGTCGACATCTTCGGTGAGGATCTCACAGGTGAGTCCTTCGAAGCTGACGGTCTGTTCGACGGTCACGTAAGCATCGGTGAACTCGTTACGGTTCTCGATCTTGACGCTGCCGAGCAGTTCGTGGTTCGAGTCTTCGAAACCATCGGGGGTCACGGCGACCACGTACAGGAGAAGGGCATTGCCTCCGCCGTCAACGGTCACTTCGGACTTGCTGGCTGACTTGTCGATGTCCCAGAGGTATTCGCGGTCGTAGGAGGCCGCGTTCACCGCATCGAGATTAACGCCAACGCTCAGCTCGGCTTCTGTACAGATCTCGGTGGAGACGCTGCTTGATGCTTCAGCCAGGGCTACTACTTCGGCGAGCGGGCTGAGCAGGCTGGTCGGGCTGATGACGTCAACCTCGCCGTCACCATCAGCGCCTGCCATTGCGAAGTCGAGCCACGCAGTGTTCTCGATGACGATACACTGTCCGGCTACTCCCTCGTGGGTGAGGGTGTAGGGGAACTCGATGGGCGTGCCATCTTCGTTCCATTCGGCGTCGCCGAGGACAACCGGGTTGGCCGGGTCGGTCTTGTCATCCATGACGGTGACGGTCTTGTCGGTCTCAACGTCGACAATGAAGTCCACGAGGACAAGGTCGGTGAAGAGCTCACCCTTCGACGTCACCTGTGCCACGTTCGAGGCCTCGTACCAGGGTTCCTCATCGAAGGAACACTCGTAGGAGAAGACCATTGTCGAATCAGCATCGACCATCGCGTCGCCGTCCGTTACCACGCAGGTGGCGCCGGGAATGTCGGTGACGTCAACGACCGAGACGGGAACCGCATGGTAGAGGTTCGGGTTCGTCACGCTGATTTCTCCGAACATTTCCCATCCGTGATCCGTGAAGCCGTCGGGGATGGCCTGGACGAGGTAGTCGAACTCTGCTGAGCCATCTTCCTCGTCGATGGTTAACTCCTCCAGGTCAACCGACTTGGCGATATCCCAGTGGAAGTCGCGGTCGTAGGTTGCGAGAACGGTCTTTTCCACGTCGAGGTCGAGGCTGACGCAGAGCGTCGTGTCGAGGCTCGTTTCGGGGTACTCACCTTCGATGTCGATCCAGGCGGTGTTCGTGTAGTCCACGCACTCGCCAGGGATTCCGGTCATGGTGAGATCGTACGTGAACGGGATAGCAAGGCCATCCGCATTCCAGTCCGCTGTTCCGAGGTTCACGGGAGCAGTCGGGTCGGTCTTGTCATCCATGACATCGACCGACTTGTCGAATTCTCCATCGAGCATGAACTCAACGTCCGCGGTATCCGTGAAATCACCGATCTCGGTGCTGACAGTTGCCGTGTTGACACCGTCGTACTCGGGCTGCGTGGCAAACACACAGTCGTAGTCGAGGGTGACGGAGCCACTGGCTTCGACCACAACGCCTTCGCCGTCAACGACGGTACAGACAGCATCGTCGGAGACATTCACGCTATCGGTGACGTCGACGGTGATGTCCTCAAAGTCGTTCGGGTTGGTGACGGTGATCGTTCCGGACATGGCCCAGTTCGAATCCGTGTAGCCACCCGGGATTGCTTCCACCGTGTAGTGGAAGGTTCCTTGGCCCGTTGCGGAGTCGACATCGAGTTCGGTCTCGTCGGCCGACTTCTCGATATCCCACTCGTAGGTGCGGTCGTAGGAAGCATCGACGGACTTCTCAACGTCGAGCGGTGCATGCATGCAGACCGTCGTCATCGAGGAGTCTTCGGCTCCAGCGCCCTCAATCCAGGCGTTGTTGGTGTAGTCGACGCAGGTTCCGGCAGTGCCCTCGAGTTCAAGGGTGTAGGTGAAGACACCGGGGGTGCCGTCCTCATTCCAGGTGGCCGTACCAAGCAGATTCGACTCGCCGGCAACGGTCTGGTCGTCGTAGACGTTCACGACGTCGTTGATCGGGGTCTGACCCCAGTCATCAACATCGATGTCGGCCGTGCCGGTTGCCGAGATGCTCGGCGTCGAGTAAGTATCAGCCCAGGTCACGGTCGCCGTGTTGACGCCGTCGTAGTCGGGCTGGCTGTCGAACGTACACGAGTACGGCAGGGTCACCTCACCGGACTGCGGAACGACGACACTTGTGCCGCCAGCAACCGTACAGGTTGCCCCGCCGCCGATATCGACCGTGTCTGTCACGGTGGCCGTGACATCCATCCACTCGTTCGGGTTGGTGACGGTGATCTCGCCAGACATCTGCCATCCGGAGTCAGTCCAACCATCGGGTGCCGAACGCGGCGTTGCCACGATCGTGTAGGTCACGCTTGCGAGCCCGGTATCGGGATCGGCAAGGATCTCGGTGGCGTCAGCATCCTTCTCAATGTCCCACAGGTAGGTGCGGTCGAAGGAGTGGATGACGTTCTTGGAGACCTCAAGGTCGGCTCCGGCGCAGGCAACCACGGACTCGGTGTCCTCGGATTCCGTCTGAACGACGGTGCCCGTGTTGTCGTAGGTGATGCACTGGCCAGCTACCGCCGCCAGCTCCTCGCTGTACGTGAAGGTCTTCGGGGACTCGGCTACCGTGGCGGTGCCAAGATCCTTCACCTCCGGGGTACGTCCGGTCATCGTGTCGGTCACGTCAACGGTGTCGTTGGTGACACTGTTCGCGGTGAACGTGAAGTCCTCGGTGTAAACCAGTTCTTCCTCACCCCACGACATTGTCATCGTGTTCTCGTACGTACCCTCAACATCTGTTCCCGAAGGAATGGTGCAGGTGTAGTCGAGCTCAACAATGTCCTCGTTATCGAGAGTGATCTGCAGGCCGTCGGCCGTCGTATCCTCGTCGAGCGATGCTTCGTCATCGAATGAACAGACGGCTCCAGCGATGGAGATCTCCCCGTCGACCGTCGCCTGGATTGGGGCGGCCTCCGTGTTCGGATTCGTGATTCTGACCGTGCCGGTCAGTGCCTTGTTCGTGTCGATCGGGTCCGAAGCGGTTGCAACAACCTCGTAGTCGGCCGTCACGGTGCTGTCACCGGCAACATCAAACCGGGTCTGATCGGCGGTCTTCTCAACATCCCAGTCGTAGTCGCGATCGTATGATGCATCCACGGTCTTGATAAGAGTCAGATCGCTGCGGTCACAGACGTAGATCTCGAACTCGGCTGTCGGATCATCGTCGCCAAGCACCTCCACCCAAGCGGTGTTGGTGTAGTCAACACATTCGCCCGGGGTCGCATCGAAGGTCACCGAGTACTCGAAAGTCATCGGAGCGTCCGCAATCGTTACGTCACCGAGGTAGACCGGGTTGGGCGGATCGGTCTTGTCGTCGTAGACGCTGACCGTTGTGTTGGGTTCGGAATCAACCATGAAGTTGACGTCAACCGGGGCACTCGAAATGGTCGAGCCATCACCGAGAGTAACGGTCGCCGTGTTCGTGTGACCGGTGTAGTCAGTTTCGGCGAGCGACGTGATGTCACAGTCGTAGCCGACAACCGTTGAACCGGAAGCCGGTACGGAAACCTGAACTCCTGCCACCGAGGAATCAATGTCGGCGGTCGGATCGACCACACAGGTGAGCCCACTGATGGAAGTCGCGTCAGAAACGGTGACAACAACGGGAGCGAAGTTGTTCGGGTTCGTCACGGTGATGTCACCGGACAGGCTCCAGTTACTGTCCGTGTAACCGTCGTAGTCAACGGCCACGATGTAGTCGAATGTTGCGGTGCCATCATCGCCAACTACCTGACCCCAGTGGTCGCCCGTCGGGAGGTACTTGTCGATCGCCCAGTGATGTTCGCGGTCATAGGCGGCGGTCGCCGTCTTCGACACGGTCACATCGGCTTCGCGACATCCGGAGATGGTCTCGGAATCGCTGCCAAGGACAACATCGTCGTCACCGATCATTGTCGCCGTGTTGGTGAAGGGCTGGCAGAGGCCGGCCGTACCGACATTCCAAATCACCTCATAGTCGCGATACTGCTCACCCTGGCCCACGCTGACGTTCCACGGCGCCAGGAAGGTGTAGTGGGAGTCCGTGATCTGAATGGTTTCGTTGGCCGGGGTCATATCCCAATCAGCATCGACCACGTTCACAACGTCCGAGGTCGAATCAGAGGGCGTGGAGGCCGCATCACTATCCCAGTTCACGACAGCGGTGTTCGTTCCCGTGTAGTTCGGCTGCTGCGAGAACGAGCAGTTGTACTGGAACGTCCACGTCGTATCGCTCGGGATCGTCGTCTGGAATCCGGCCATGACCGGGTCAGCATCAACGATGGCAGTGTTGCCCTGGACGCCTGTGACGGTGCACTGGGCTCCCGGGCCGAAGTCGGCATTGTCGAGAACGGTGACGGGAATGTCCTTCCAGTCGTTCGGGTTGGTGACAACAATCGTGCCGTTCATCATCCACGAGCTATCGAGGTAGCCATTGGGAGTGACCGTCACGCGGTAACCAACCGTGACATCACCGGTGTCCGGATCTGCCATGTACGGGCCAGCACCAATAGCGGACTTGTCGATCTCCCAGTCGTAGGAGCGCCCGAAGCTCTGAGCGGTGGTCTTGTCGATCGTCAGATCGGCACCGGCACAAATATCCAGGCTTTCCGTATCAAACCACGGGGTTCCGCCAATAACGGCCCGGTTTGAGTACGTCGTACAGGTCCCGGAAGGCGGGGTCACTGTCTCCGTGTAAGTGATCGGACGGACCTTGCCGACTCCGGCAGCACCGTCCTCCCAGACAAGATCCCAGTTACCGACCGATTCGCCATTCAAGGCATCGTGGACGGTGATGCCCTTATTGATTTCCGTCACGTCGTACGTGAAGGTCACCGGGTCCTCTGCGGATCCGGTGCCGGCAGAACCGGGATTATTGAACTGATCCTCGGTTTGAGGATAGGTCGCACGATCCCATTCAACCGTCACCGTATTCGTGTCGGTTGCCATGGTCGGCTCGGTCGTGAGCGCACAGCTGTAGTCGTAATCGCTGGAGCTACCTGCCGCCACCTCGATTTGAATTCCGGCCGTGGCAGGATCAATGTCGGTGAGCCCCGTGATCGTGCACTGATTGCCGCTCGCGAGAGTGTCGCTCACCGTTGCAACCATGGGACGGTCGTTCGGGTTAGTGATCGTAATCGCGCCGCTGACCGAACCTGAGGTCATGGTGCGGGCTTCCTGAGTCACGTTCAACGTGTAGTTCAGATCAACAGACGTTCCATCGGGAACATTGTGATCCGACTTGTCAACAGACTTGTCAATATCCCACGTGTGGTCGACCGTGTAACTGCCGGCTGCCGTCTTTGCGACGGTAAGCGGCTCGTACAGCGTGACTTCCTCATTGAGGACGTTACAAGAAATAGCCTGGGTTCGACCGGCAGTGAAACTGAAGCCAGTATCGCCCACATTCGTCACCGGTATCGTAGCCTGCGTCGTGTTATCTCGACAGACAGCGTTCTTACCGTTCTGTTGAAGGAGCTGATAGCCAGGTTTCTGTGTTTCTTGAATCTGGACATTCACGGTATCTTCGGTCGGGTGGATCACGTCAAAGTTGACGGCACCATTCGACGCAGCAGTAATTCCTGATGCTGGGTCGAAAGTAGTACCGGAGGTTGACGACGAAGCTGAGAACTCCCATCCACCGGCCGGAGCAGTAACGCCAGTAGCGTTCTTGACTTCCTTTACGACCGATACGGTTCCACGGCAGTCCTCTTCAGCAAGATTCTTCAGGAAGTCCGTCAGATCGCCGTAGTTTGCAACCGTGTAGTAGTAACCGTCACCAGAAATCGCACGAATATTGTTGGCGTCGATACCGAATCCGACACCGACACCAAGAATCGTCGTGCCAGCGGCTTTGAGGTTATTGGCGGCAGTGATTGCACGGTTAAGCGGCGAGTTATCGCCGTACCCGTTCGGCCGGTTTGGGTAACCATCAGTAATAAAGAGTGCAATATCGTAATCGGCGTTTTCCTCACGGACGAGCCGCAGCGGATGCTCCCAGTTAGTCAAGTCACCGGGATAGGGAACGTTGGCGATGGTTGTCCGCACGCCTTCCGCACCGGCCGCAGTCGCAACCTCGCGCTTGGTGGCATTTCGATAGCCATTTGTGGAGAACGAATAGACACCTACCTCTGACGGAGTGCCCTCAAGGGCCGTCACAACAGCACTTGCTGCAAGCCTTGAATTACTCACATCCGAAGAAGACAGTGACCCCGACATATCAAGAACGATCGCTACGTCCACGCCACAGCGGTCCGGAAGCGGAGGGTTCGGGGCCGGATTTACCTGCGGTGCCAGGTCGTTGATATTGAGGGGTATCCCCTCGGAATCAAGCGGTCCAAGCACTTCCCGATCATTCAAAGGCTCGCGGTCCTCCCCCTCGTCCTCCACCGGTGGAGTCCCTGGGTTAATTGGAACGCGAGTGTCACGAGCTGCCACCGGAGCGGGTTCTTCCACCACGGGCTCCGCGGGCTCTTCAACTTCATCAGCAGGTTCCGGGGCAACCGGTTCTGCTGGTTCGGCAGGTTCTGCCGGCTCAGCGGGTTCTGCCGGGTCGGCCGGCTCCGCTGGTTCTTCAACTGGTTCTTCAACGACGACTTCGTCGTCCATGAGTTCATCGAGGAGACTGACTTCGTCCTCCTCGCCGGTGAGGGGCTCTTCGACGTCCCTCGAGTCGTTCAAACTAATATTCTCAACATCGAGAAGGTCATCGGGAAACCCATCGTCGGCCGACGCCGGGATGTAGCCTCCACCAAAGGTTAGGGACGCGACAAGCATTCCGGACATCATTGCCCCGAATGTTGTTTTCACCGCCTTCTTTTTCATTGCGCGAGTCAACATTTGGTGATCGCGCGGCCTCCTTGTCCCACGCGGTCCGCGCGGGGGACTTTCTTCTGATCGTCTATTCAACACGGGATCTCCCCAAGATTTAGGAGTGTATAAATGATAAAAGTGGGCATGCTTGCGCGCACCCAGCTTTAGGAGATGGAGCCAAATGTAAAATGCGCTCCACAACGAACCCGGACACGTACGGATCGTCACGTCAATACAGTGCCGTTGCCAAAACACTACTCAGAATCACGACATCCAGACAGCATCCAGACTAAATGTGATGCATTTCACACTAATTCCGCTAGACATCTAATTGTCACTAAGCTACCCGCTGTGGGATAGGCATGACGGCACCCACAAGCAAACTAACTGAGACGTTTCGGCCGCAATGTGCGAACAAAACGCGAGACCCTGCCCTGTCGTGCAGGTGTGCCCCGGGCATATGCATAGAGCATCCTCCGGCTTCTTTACGCCCACCAGCAAGCAAAGGGAACATAGTTCGACCGGAATATTCCCGTGGCGGAGCCGGTTTTTGGTCGGTGTTGACTGTACGGAAACCTACGTCAACCCAGGATTCCCCACCGGATTCTCAGGCGGGTCGCAGGATTCGCCTGGGCGGGGACGGATTGTCTCGTTACGGAAACACACATGTCTCGTTCATTCTGCTGCTGGGTCGGCTGGAGGTTAGCAGCAGGGATCCATGCCTGCAGGTGCCACTTACCGGCGTTAGCGCCTGGGAGTATCCTCCACTTAATCGACAGTACCGGCATAGAGATATACGCCGAGAGTTTCGCGGTGACTCCCCCGGTCAAGGACAAGGTTCAAGCCCTCACTGGACGCCCGTGTCATGCCTTGCTTGTCGTAGAAGCCGAAAGAGCAGAAAGAGTCGGTATAAAGGTAGAAGTCAGTCCTGCCAAGGCTGCGCAGGTGTTCCACGTAATCGGAGTAGAGTTGCGTGCCAACGCCAAAGCCCCTCATTGTCGACCTAACGGCAAAGAGCGTGAGTTCATCCGTGAGGGGACTGCGAGCCTTCTTTCGGAGCTTCCGGTAAACGGGCCCGAAGGCAAAGTATTGGCGGATCGAGTTCCACTGCGATAGGCCGGCGATACTGGCGCGAAACACCTTCTTACCCGCAATGAGGCGATTCTTTCCACGGCCGCCCAGGAACGGCCGCCCAGCAACCTGCCCCATGATGACACCCACAACGTGCCCGTCCCTCACGGCACCCCCGGTCCAGCTGCTCGCCAAGAGGCGTTCGCGCAGATATAGCTCAACGGCAGCATCGAGGAGGAGTTCACCGGTGACATAGCGGTAAATGTGGAACGCGTCGTTGATGATCTGCTTCAGGTCCGCGGCGTCTGCCTCCCGAAAGGGACGGTAAACGATCTCGCTCACAGCACACCCCCTTTCTCCTCGTGACGCGCGGCTCGCAGTGAAGCATCGAGCCAAGATGTCTAAAGGTCTAGAACTCCCGGACGGTCATCGTCGACGAAATCTTACTCGCGTCGGACCAGGCAAGGATCCATTCGGGCACCTGGCGGTCCGATGGGAAGCCGCCGGCTGTTGCCTCAAGCTCATCGTGCTCAACGCTTCCGCCGCTCTTTTTCAGGAACCTGGTGCGGATAATTGCTCGAGCATAAACCGTGTCGCCGCTGGTAAAGGTCTGTTCGAGGAATCCCCACTTGTCGTCAAAGCCGATAACGCGGGTGTGAACATCAAACTTCTGACCGAGCTTCAGGGACCTGCGGTAGCTGATCGTCTGTCCTGCGACGACCGGGTACCAGCCGCGTTCGCTCAGGACATCCCAGAATCCCGACCTAATCATGAGGTCCATGCGGGCCAGGTCCAGGATCGACAGGTACTTGCCGTTGTTCATGTGGAACAAGATATCCAGGTCCGAAGGAGCGACACGGAACGGTGTTACCGCCGTATCCCACAGCGACAGCCGCGACCTTCGTGGGGATTGGATTCGCAGAGCCAACAAACGTAGCAGCAGGTTCATAGCACCGGGGTCCTTCGCGGCAGGGAACTAATCGTTTCCCTAATCTATCGCCATCTCCACCCGAACGGGCAACCACCACAGTCTGAACCGGGAGTTACTGGTTACGGATGTTTCCCTGTCCCCAA
>NZ_JBQCYC010000009.1:87393-111461 GCF_052087705.1 Flaviflexus sp.
AACCACCACAGTCTGAACCGGGAGTTACTGGTTACGGATGTTTCCCTGTCCCCAACTGTTTCAAACTGGTTGCACGCTTGGTGAAAAACTGTTCCCCCGGTATCACTTTGCGGTGATATTCCGGGGGAAACGTATGGTGCGCGAGGTGGGACTTGAACCCACACGTCCGAGGACACTGGAACCTAAATCCAGCGCGTCTGCCAATTCCGCCACTCGCGCGCGACTATAAGAATAGGCCAAAGCCCTTCGAATAGCCGAACTGGATCAGCCGATAATGTTCCTTGTCACGCGAGCCACGTGTCCCGTCGCCTTCACGTTGTACATTGCTTCAGCGATCGTGCCGTCCGGATTCACGACGAACGTGGAACGAATGACACCGACGGTGGTGCGTCCGTAGTTCTTCTTCTCGCCCCAGGTTCCATAGGCTTCCATGACCTCGTGGTTAACGTCGGAGCCAAGCGGGAAGTCGAGGAGCTCAGCGTCGGCGAATGACTGCAGCTTCGTTACGGGGTCGGGCGAGATACCAATGACCTCGTAGCCAGCGTCGCCGAGTCGAGCATCCCTGAAGTCACAGGCCTCGGTGGTGCAGCCCGGGGTCATAGCCTTCGGGTAGAAGTAGACAATAACTCCCTTCTCGCTCTTCTCAAGAAGCTCGGTCAGGGAGAGTTTGCCCTTCGGTGTCTCAATTTCGAACAGGGGTGCTTTGTCGCCTACGTCAAGTCGTGCCATGGCCACGATCTTATCTGCCACGGTCATATCTCCAAGAACTTCCGCGCACGGCTGAGCACCTGCCCGGTCACGGCTACCATGAGGGAACTATGACAGCTCAACATCTTGCTGCCGACGAGCCGTTCTACCGGCAGTGGTCTCGGCGCGGCACCATGCCCCGCACGCTTACTTCCTCCCGGCGCCTCCTCAACCTGCTCGGCTTCACGGCACCACCGTCCCTCGCCGTGGTTGGTTCCAAAGGCAAGGGAACCGCGGCAGCAGCTGCCACCATGGCACTGGTTGATTCGGGGCTCACGACCGTCTCCGTTACGTCACCGGCCTTTCGCACCAACCGCGAGCGCATTCGCATCAACGGCGCAGCGTTGACCCTCGAGGCGTACGAGCTTGTGTCCGAGAAACTGGCGGGGCTTCTTCCCCTGCTGCCGGCCGATCATTATCTTTCCCCAACCGGTGCCTACACGATCATGGGTGCCTGGTATGCGTCCCACATCGGTGCCGATGTCCTCGTCCTTGAGGAGGGCATGGGTGGCTCTACCGACGAAGTGTCGTTCTTCGACCACACGGCTTTAGCGGTCACTCCGATCTTCCTGGAGCACGCCGGAATCCTTGGCAATACGGAAGGTGAGATCGCCGAGAATCTACTCGGTGCCGGATCTGCCTCGGTCCGGCTCATTGCCTCCGCCCCGCAGTCACCCGAGATCACCTCTCTCGTGGAGAACCGCGCAACCGAGTGGGGCGCAACCCTCGTTCCCACATCTCCCGCACATCACCGCAGTCCTCTCGTCGGCGAGAGCATAGGTCTTGGTAGGGCAATAGGCTCAGTATTTGCGAAGCTCCTCTTATCGGAGCCACGTCACTCCTGCTCGGAGCCAAGCCGCCCTTTGACAGTGCCGGACAGCTTCCCGTCGCAGCCGAGCCGCAACAGTTTAGACGAGACAAGCGGGGCCGCCCCGCCCGCGGAGTCCGGCGCGCGGCGTACCTCCTTCTCGTCAGACACCGGTGTACAAGCCTCGGCCGCTGATTCGGGGTCAAGCACCCGGCATTCCACCAGCCTCCCCGGCGATTGGGTCAATCTTCCCGTCGATTCACTCGATTTCCCGCACGATCCGGTCACCGCACCAGACCGGTCCCTTAACCTCCCGGGCCGTTCTTCCATCCACGAGACCGCGTCGGGCACGTGGTTTGTTGATGCTGCGATTGCTCCTGCTGCTGTGGAAGCGGCTCTGCGTGCGAGTGCGATGAGTAAACCGGTTGTGATTGCGTCGTGGCCACTGTCCAAGGATCACGAGGGCTGTTTTGAGATTGTTCCGGACGCGATTCTGGTTCGCTCGGGTGTGGGACTGGCGTTCCCACCGGGGCTTCCATCACTTGCCGATGTGGCACCGGGACTGTCCGGGGATATGATTGCGTTGGGAACCATTTCGTTTATTGCCGAGGTTCTTGATTATCTCGGCGCTAGTACAGAGTCCTGGTAGGCCATAGTACCTAGGTCCCAGGGTGACAACCGGATATTCTGGACACGACTGTGTCTACTTTCGAAGGGAATGACAGTGCGTATAGGTGTACCGGCAGAATCCGGCCAAGCCCTGGTCGCTGCAACTCCTGACACGGTCGCCCAGCTCATCAAACTTGGATATGACGTCGGAATTGAGTCCGGCGCGGGCGACCACGCCCAGTTCCCTGATGAGCAGTATGTGGCGGCCGGTGCCAGGATCGTTGATGGAGAGGACGTGTGGACGTCCGATATCGTGACAACGATCAGGCCCCCTGCGGATCTTCATCAGATCAGGCGAGGCTCGATTCTTATCTCCAAGCTGTCACCCGGGGCTAATCCCCAGCTTGTCGAGTCGCTCGCCGAATCCGGGGTTACCGCCATGGCGATGGATGCGATTCCGAGGATCTCCCGTGCGCAGTCCATGGACGTGCTGTCGAGCCAGGCAAACGTTGCCGGTTACCGCGCCGTCATTGAGGCAGCTCATGCTTTCGGTCGTCTCTTTACCGGTCAGGTCACCGCGGCCGGCAAGGTTCCGCCCGCCACGATCTACGTGATCGGTGCCGGCGTGGCCGGCCTTGCCGCTATTGGCACCGCCGGTTCCATGGGCGCGATCGTGAAGGCAACGGACGTGCGTGCCGAGGTGGGCGAGCAGGTTGAGTCGATGGGTGCGGAGTTCATTCCGATCCCGGCTCCTGCCCAGGAGTCAACGGATGGCTACGCGAAGGAGATGACGGACGCGCAGGCCGTTGCCGCCGAGAAGCTGTACTCCGAGCAGTCTGCCGCCGCGGACATTGTTATCACGACGGCTTCGATTCCGGGCCGCCGCTCCCCCGTTCTGATCACGCGTGACATGGTGGGGAAGATGAAGCCGGGCTCTGTCATTGTTGACATGGCTGCGGCCGGTGGCGGTAACTGCGAGATGACAGAGCCTGGCCAGACGATTGTCACCGACAACGGCGTCACCATCATTGGCATTGAGGACCTGGCGGCACGCCTGCCAGCCCAGTCCTCCCAGCTGTACGCGCAGAACATCGTCAACTACCTAAAGCTTCTCACCCCCGAGAAGGACGGCCGTACGAAGATTGACTTCGACGATGTCATCATCCGCACCGTCACGGTAGCGGATGCTGGGCAGGTGCTGTGGCCGCCGCCCCCGATCCAGGTTTCCGCCGCACCAACTCCATCGGCTGAAGCCGAGGCTCCGGCGGCCGCACCCTCCCAACCGGAGCCGGCACCATCGAGATTCAAGAAGTCGACGCTGTGGATGGCACTGGCTGCGGTTCTTGCCGCCGCTCTTGTTCTCGTCACCCCGCTTCAGTTGACCGGCCACTACATTGTGCTCGCCCTGTCCGTGATCGTTGGCTTCTACGTCATCACGAATGTCACTCACGCGCTCCACACGCCTCTCATGTCGGTGACGAACGCGATCTCCGGCATCATCATTGTCGGCGCAATACTTCTTATCGGCAGCGAAAACTGGTGGGTGACGATCTTCAGCTTCATTGCGATCGTCATCGCCTCCATCAACATTTTCGGCGGTTTCGCCGTCACTCACCGCATGCTCGGCATGTTTAGGAGGGCATAACCATGGAAGCTCAGAACTTCGTAGCACTCGCCTACCTTGTCGCGGCGCTCCTTTTCATTAACGCCCTGCGCGGCCTGTCCAAGCACGACTCCGCCCAGTCCGGCAACACCTCCGGCGCCATCGGCATGGGTATTGCCCTGGTCGCCACGATCTGGCTGGCTCTGGATTCCGATCCGGGCCGCGGCGTAGCCGTCACCCTGATTCTCATCCTCCTTGCCCTCGCGGTCGGCGCCGTTATCGGCCTGCGCATGGCACAGAAGGTGGGTATGACGGAGATGCCTCAGCTCATTGCGCTTCTCCACTCCTTCGTGGGTCTGGCCGCCGTTCTCGTCGGCTTCAACACGTTCCTCACCTCCGCGGGCGGCTATGGATCAACCCACACGTTCCTCATGGGTGAGATCTTCCTCGGCGTCTTCATCGGTGCCGTGACCTTCACCGGCTCGATCATTGCCTACCTGAAGCTGTCGGCCAAGATGAAGTCCGCGGCGCTCACCCTGCCGGGCAGGAACTGGCTGAACCTCGTAGCCGTTGTGGTTTCTGTCGTCCTCATGGTGTGGTTCATGAACACCGACTCGGTTGGCATCGGACTCATCCCGCTGATCATCATGACGATCATTGCCCTCGCCCTCGGCCTCCACCTCGTTGCCGCCATCGGCGGCGGCGACATGCCGGTGGTTGTTTCCATGCTCAACTCCTACTCGGGTTGGGCCGCAGCAGCTGCTGGCTTCATGCTCCAGAACGACCTGCTCATCATCACCGGTGCGCTCGTCGGCTCGTCGGGTGCCTACCTGTCCTACATCATGTGCAAGGCCATGAACCGTTCGTTCGTCTCCGTGATCTTGGGCGGCTTCGGCCAGCCCACCGCCACGGCAGAGGCACGGGACTACGGCACCCACACCGAGACCTCGGCAGAAGAAGTATCCACGATGCTATCGACCGCCAAGAAAGTCGTCATCACCCCGGGATACGGCATGGCGGTGGCGCAGGCACAGTACCCGGTTGCCGACCTGACAAAGCGCCTACGCGAATCAGGTGTCGACGTTTCCTTCGGCATCCACCCCGTGGCCGGCCGACTCCCGGGCCACATGAACGTGCTCCTCGCCGAAGCCAAGGTCCCCTACGATGTCGTCTACGAACTCGACGAAGTGAACGACGAGTTCTCCGATGTCGACGTGGTCCTCGTCATCGGCGCCAACGACACCGTCAACCCCGCCGCTGAAGAGCCCGGCTCCCCCATCGAGGGCATGCCGGTGCTGAAGGTGTGGGAAGCCAAGAACGTCATCGTGTTCAAGCGTTCCATGGGCAACGCCGGCTACGCCGGCGTGGAAAACCCCCTGTTCTTCGCAGAAAACACGAAGATGCTTCTGGGGGATGCGAAGGCATCGGTTGATTCCATCAACGCAGAGCTGACAGTCCCCGCAAACTAACGGGATAACAGCGCTAGCACCGCAACCGCACGTGGGGTGGGACGGTTCTCCGTCCTGCCCCACCTCATTTATTTGGTCTTAGTAGACATCCAATGGCCCGGCCTTCATGAAGCACCATTGGCCTAGTCTTCATGAAGCACTATTTGCTCAGTCTTCATAGAGCACCATTTGCCCGGTCTTTATAGAACACCGCCTGCTCGGTCTAAATGGAGCTCAATGGTTGCTAGTGGATCTCAAACCCAGAGATCGGGCCGGGGTTCTCAAGGTCGGTCACGACAACGTCTTCAATCCGAGCGTGAGCCGGTCCGTTCCGGCACCAGTCGATCATTGACTGTACGGCGGAATCCTCACCAAAGAATCGGGCCTCAACGGTCCCGTCGAGCACGTTCCGCACCCAGCCTTGCACTCCCGCTTCCACGGCGGCGCGGTGGCAGTTCCACCGGAAACCCACGGCCTGGACCCTCCCGGTGACGACAACATCAACGCATCGCATGGTTCCTCCTTATCGGGTAGCTCCACGACACCCGGTAGCTCTGCCTCGTAGTTTCGCCTTACTTGCTAGCTCTGTGGTCTCAACTCTCGCTACCGGGTGGGTGCGAATCCCTCAAGAAACTGCTTCGGGCTCACTCCACCGATGGCAAGCACGCTATCCACCAGCACGTTTGCTTGGCGACAAGGTTACCCGCCGAGGCGTACATACGGGAGGAACTTATCTGCTTACCCCTCCGACTTTCGTACCTTCCATCTCCGTCATTTCCTGGGATGATGGAAGAACCAGGAAGGAGAACACATGCCGTTTACTCGCGATGAGATCCATGTTGCCATGGAGCGCCGGAATCGGCGCGACTTCCTGCCGAGGAATGCTCAGCATGCTGCCTCCATTGACCGCCCGATCCTCATTGGCCACGGACAAACCAACTCCCAGCCGAGAACGGTTGCCGACATGATCGAGCTTCTCGAACTCGAAGAAGGCCACAGGGTTCTCGACGTCGGTTCGGGTTCGGGATGGTCGACGGCGATCCTTGCCGATTTGGTTGGGGAAACCGGAAGCGTGACCGCAACAGAGCTTATTCCCGAGCTTGCCGACAAGGCTCGGATAGCCCTTGCAAAGCAGAACCTCCCCTGGGCCACGATCTACGATGCTGATCCGGAGGTGCTGGGATGGCCGGAGGGCGCCCCCTACGACCGCATCCTCGTCTCGGCACAGGCACAGCAACTACCCGAATCACTCATCGACCAGTTGGCGCCATCTGGGCTCATGGTTATCCCCGTTGCCACGCACATGCTCCGGGTTGCGAAAACCGGGGGCGAGCCGGACATTTCAAGGCACGGACGCTACTCCTTCGTTCCGCTCATCGAAGGCTGACGCCAAGACCTTCAAAGCCACCCCGTGCTACGCGCCTGTGGTTGCTGCACCTGTGTAGGGTCGCCGAACGTTTGTAGTGTCGCGAACATCAGTTCACCGACTATTGAGCTGTACTATCGGCACTATCGGCCCTTTTTCGTTTCGGTCCAAAGCATCCAGGCCACGACGAGAACGTAGAGGAGGGCGATGATCATGGGGATGAAGCCCCACACGGTTGGCGTAATAAAGCCAGCCACGAGGAAACCCGCGGCCCACCAGGCGATGTCGGCTTTCTTTGCTCCGTAGAAGGCTGCGACTACGCCGGTGATGGAGAAGACGCAGGCCATGATCAGCATCGGATCTGCACCGGCAAGCACTGTCGCCACGATTCCCGATACGCAGTAGAGGGCGGCAATGAGTGCACCGATCAAGTAGGCCCGCTTTATGTTCTCCATGCGCTGAGAATCTCATAGATTTCTGGGAAGCCTGGCACAATCAGACTGTGAGCGAAATTGCATCAGAAGACATGGGGCCGTGGCTATCGCCCGAGGAGCTTGAGTTCGTGCGCCGCAAGGTGCCGATGGTGTACGTCGACATCGTGCCCGTCCGCACCGACGAATCCGGCCAAGTTGAATCCATCGGGCTTCTCCTGGAGGCTCAGGATGATGGGATCTCCCGTGCACTCGTCACCGGACGGGTGCTCTTTCACGAGACGGTCCGAGAGGCTATTGTCCGCCACCTCGAGAAGGATCTGGGACCGGTAGCCCTCCCCCAGCTGTCCCCCTCGATACAGCCCTTCACGATTGCCGAATACTTCCCCACGCCAGGTTCGGGTAAGTACGACGAGCGTCAGCACGCTGTCTCCCTCTGCTACATCGTTCCCGTCATGGGCGAATGCGGGCCCGCCGCCGATACGCTCGAGGTCACCTGGTTCACGCCCGGCGAGGTGCGTACGCCCGAGTTGCAGGCCGAGATGAACGAGTCTCACGCACAGATTCTGCGCCAGGCCCTTGGCCAGATGGGTGAACTGTGATCGCCTTTATCATCGACATTCTTCTGACCGGGGGTTTCGTCGCATACGGCATGAACACCCACGACTCTCCGTGGTCCGATTTCCCGGTGACCGCCGCACCCTTCGTCATTGCCCTCGTCATCGCCTGGCTCATCATCCCCCGCGTGCGGGAGCAGCCTTTCTCTCTCGTCTCCGGTGCCATCGTTGCGCTCCTGACCGCGGGGATCGGCTTGGCCCTGCGAGCAGGCTTCGGTCAGGGAGTCTCGGGAGCTTTCCCGATTGTCGCCACCGTCATGATCGCCGCGCTCTTCCTCGGGTGGCGACTCATTGCCCTTCTCATTAACCAGGTACGACAGAAGTAGCAGTCAGCCTGATCCGTCGACCCTGTTCATCGGGCTCCAGAACACAGTGTCAGATGGAGCCCGATGAACAACCTAAGTAGAGCCCGTCAGCAGTGGAGCTGGCGGGCCTTCTCTGTGCAGGACGTGATCGGTCTTGCACGAATCGCTTATTGGTCTCGCCAGTAAAGACGAACCGGACTATTCAGGCGGCTGTTCACTTGCGCCGATAACCTGTTCTCTCAGGAGGCTCGATGTCCATTCATACCTATCTTGCACAGCTCGGAAACCGTCGCGATCCAGAGACCGGTGCTATCAGCATGCCGATCCACCTGTCGACGACGTTCGCACACCCCGAACTCGGTCGCAGCACCGGATACGACTACACCCGTACGAAGAACCCGACTCGCACGGTTCTTGAAGAGGGTCTCGCTGAACTCGAAGGCGGCACGCATGCTGTTGCCACGTCCTCAGGTATGTCGGCCGTGCAGCTCGTCTTTGGCCTGTACCCGGCCCGGTCCAAGTTCCTCGTCACCCGTGATGTTTACGGTGGCTCGTACCGTTACTTCAACGACCTGGAAGACAAGGGCCATGCTTCCTTCGAGTTCTTCGACACCGAGGAAGAACTCGCGGGTCTCATGAGCGACGAAATTGCGGCCGTGTTCTTGGAAACTCCCACGAACCCGCTCATGAAGGAACTCAGCATTCGCGTAATCTCCGACATTGCCAACCCCCACGGGGCTCATGTCATTGTCGACAACACGTTTCTGACACCGCTTCGTCAGCGCCCGCTCGACGATGGTGCAACGATCTCCATTCACTCCGGTACGAAGTACCTGAGTGGGCACAACGACATCCTGGCCGGCGCTGTGATCACGAACGACCCGGCTATTGGCGAGAAGTTACAGTGGCTGGCGAATACGACCGGTCCCACCCTGTCACCGTTCGATTCCTGGCTTTTCATTCGTTCTCTCAAGACCCTGCCGATCCGTATCGACCGTCAGGAGGCAACGGCCCGCGAGGTTGCACACGCACTGGAGAACCACCCCGAGATCGAGGAAGTTCTCTACCCGGGTAAGAGTGCGATGATTTCCATCAAGGTCAGGGATGTCTCGAAGATCAACAAGGTCCTCACATCCCTCAAGATCTTCACATACGCAGAAAGCCTGGGCGGAGTGGAAAGCCTGATCACCCACCCGGTCACCCAGACCCACGCCGACATTCCAGTCGAGGTCCGGGAATCCTACGGCCTCACCGACAGCCTGTTGCGCCTGTCGATCGGTCTTGAAGATCCCCAATGTCTGATCGAGGATTTGAACCAGGCACTCGGCAACTAGTCGGCAAACATCACGCAACAAACCTGGGCTTTCATGACGTAGCAAGCTTCGGCTTTCAAACAGCTAAACAGTAGACAGGAGGGGACCAGTTCATTTCGAACTGGTCCCCTCCTGTCTACCGACTTCTGGCTACGTGCCTGTTTAACTCGGGGCGGTGCCGCGCAACTCGCTGAGGCACCGCTTGTATTTATTCGATCCCGAACCTTGTCATCTCGGCCTTCAGTGCCCGGAAGGCTTGTCCGCGGTGGGAGATTGAGTTCTTCTCCCGGCTCGTCAGTTCTGCCGCGGTCTGTTCGTATCCGTCGGGTACGAAGATCGGGTCGTAGCCGAAACCGCCCTTGCCGCGGCGTTCCCGGATGAGCCTACCCGGCATGATACCCGTGGCAATGATGTCGGGCTGGCCGGGGCTCACGTAGACGGCGGCACACACGAACTTTGCCTGACGGAGGTCGTCCCCAACGTCGTTGAGCTGACCGAGAAGGAGATCCGTGTTCTCATCGTCTGCTCCGTGGCGCCCGCACCAGCGGGCCGAGAAGACGCCCGGTGACCCGCCCAGCACGTCGACGCACAGGCCCGAGTCGTCGGCGATAACGGCCTCGCCGGTGCGTTCTGCAACATAGCGGGCCTTGATGAGGGCATTGCCTGCGAAGGTCACGTCATCTTCCACCGGATCACCGAGATTACCCGGTGACAGATCAATGTCTTCACGCCCGAGGATCTGCCGGACTTCGACAAGCTTGTGGGCGTTGCGGGAAGCGAGAATCATGCCAGGGCGCCTTTCTGAAGCTCGGTGAGTTCGCCGGCTCCCTTGACTGCGAGGTCAAGAAGCTCGTTCAATTCATCGCGGTTAAACGTACCATCCTCCGCGGTTCCCTGGATCTCGACAAAGTCGCCCGAGCCGGTGATGACGACGTTCATGTCGGTTTCCGCGCGAACGTCTTCCTCGTAGGGCAGGTCAAGCATCGGGGTGCCATCAACAATTCCGACGGAGACAGCGGCAACGGAGTCCTTCAGCGGGGAGGACGTGATGGTCTTGTTCTCCAGTGCCCACTCGACGGCGAGCGACAGTGCCACGTAAGCGCCGGTGATCGATGCTGTGCGGGTGCCGCCATCGGCTTGCAGCACGTCGCAGTCGAGAACGATGGAGTTCTCCCCCAGCTTGCTCATGTCCACAACGGCCCTGAGGGATCGCCCAATGAGGCGGGAGATTTCGTGGGTACGTCCGCCGATCTTGCCCTTGACGGATTCGCGGGGACTGCGGGAATCGGTCGCCCTGGGGAGCATGGCGTACTCGGCTGTTACCCAGCCTTCCCCAGATCCCTGCTTCCAGCGCGGGACACCTTCGGTGAAGGATGCGGTGCAGAGCACTCTGGTTTTGCCGAATTCGACGAGGCAACTGCCTTCGCCGGCCTCCTGCCAACGCGGTGTGATAGTTACGTTTCTCAGTTCATCGAGGCTGCGAAGATCTTTGCGTGTCGTCATGCACCCATTCTAGAAGGGTTTGCGACATGAAAGGTACCACCGGGGTTGGCAACGGCAATGGGGCCCGAATAGGTCTCCCTGGCCTCCTGGCAAACGACGTCGGGATCGGTCCAGGGTTGCAGGTGGGTGAGGAGGAGGTTCTTCACGCCCGCCTCCGTCGCAATCTGGCCTGCCCTGCCGCCCGTCAGGTGAATGTCGCGGACCGTGTCGCGGGAAGCCTCAAAGGCTGCTTCGCACAGGTACATGTCGGCGTCCTTGGCTGCCGCGACCTGGCCTTCGCAGTAGTCGGTGTCGCCCGAGTAGGTGAGCACTTCGCCGCCGGGGCCGGTCAGCCTGATCGCAAGCGCCGGTACGGGGTGCACGGCATGGAAGAACTCGAGGTCGATGTCCCCGACCGTCACGGAATCCCCCTGGGCGACGGTATGGAACGTGAACTCGCCTTCGTAGTTCTCCTCGGGGCCGTCACCGCCAATTTGGCGGGTGCGGAACAGACCATCGCCGGGGCTATAAACGTCAACGGGTCCGAGAGGTCCGCCGGGGAACCAGCGCCGATACACCTGCATGCCGATAATGTCGGCCACGTGGTCGGTGTGCAGGTGGGAGAGGACGATTGCATCGACCTCGGCCGGGTCAATGTAGTTCATGAGCTGACCCATGGTGCCCGGCCCAAGATCGAGGATGATTGTTGTCGTATCGGTCTTGACCAGATAGGCCGAGGCTGCGCCCTTCGGGCCGGACATCGAACCCGAGCATCCGATAACTGTGAGTTTCATTGGACCTCCACGCGGTGGACTGTGCCCACTTCGGGGCCCAGGAAGCGACGGGCAAGAACCTGGAACGATTCCGCGTCGCCGGTTGACAGGAAACGGAGTGTGGGCGGTGCGGTTTCTGTGCGCTCGAGGCCGCCCGCCACGAGAGCCCGGTAAGTATCTTTCGCGGTCTCTTCCGCCGAGGACACAAGCGTCACTGCATGCCCCATGACGTAGGAGATAACACCGGTGAGAAGAGGATAGTGGGTGCACCCAAGAACGAGAGTATCGACCCCGGCTGCCTTGATCGGCTCCAGGTACTCCTGGGCCACATTGAGCAGATCCGGCCCGCCGGTCTGCCCCGATTCAACATACTCAACGAACAGCGGCGCAGCCGCGATCGTGACCGCGATGTTGGGAGCCGCAGCAAAGGCGTCCGGGTAGGCACCGGAGTTCACGGTCGCATTGGTACCGATCACGCCGACCTTGCCGTTGCGGGTGGCGGCCGCAGCCCTGCGAACTGCTGGCTGGATCACTTCGATGACGGGGATTCCCATGCCGACCTCGTAGCGTTCACGAGCGTCGTGAAGGGCAGCGGCCGAAGCTGAGTTGCAGGCCATGACAATCATCTTGACCCCGGACTCAACCAGGAGGTCGAGAGCGTCAAGAGAGAGCTGGCGCACGTCCGCGATAGGACGAGGGCCGTAGGGCGTGTGGGCGGTGTCGCCCACGTAGGTGACCGCTTCATTCGGTAGCTGGTCAAGGATTGCGCGCGCGACGGTCAGGCCTCCCACTCCGGAGTCAAAAATGCCAATCGGCGCGTCACTCATGGGTCGACTTTATCCGCGCGGACGTCGCAGGCGCACCGCATCGATGAGTGAATCCTGCCACCAGGTGATCATGGCAAAAACAAGGATGAGCTGGTTTTCCACCTCTTGCTCTTCATCCTCGGGGTCTTGCGGGTGGAGACCGTCGGCGATCTCTCCGGCCCTGTGTGCGATCTCATCGGCACGCTCGGAGGAGTCAATATCGAGGCGGGTGGCAAGAACGAGGCGCAGGTCATTAAGCGCCGCCATCCACACCGGAATATCGTCCTCGGCCACAAAGATCCTGCCGGTGGAGGCGGACAGCACTCGGTACACGGTCGTCAGGTTTGAGATCTTCGTGGACCGCACGGAAGACTCGGTGAGCTGACGTAGCTCTCGTGCTTCTTCCGGATCCTCGCTCATGTCCGGCAGCAGCCGATACAGTGCCGGATCCGAGCTTGGCTCCTGGGCCGGGGCGAGCTCACGTTCAAGAACGGCAAGGGGATCGTCGGTGACGTCAACGACCGCAACGTCCTCACCGAGGACGGAGACGACGTCACGCATAAGGGAAGCAATGACTTCGAGTTCAAAAATGTCGCCACCGGAGCTGACTCCGCCCCGGACTCTGCGGAAACCAAACATGCTATGCGTCCTTCTCGATCGTGGCGTGCAGGCCGTAGGAGTGCATTGCCTGGACATCGGTTTCCATGGCCTCCCGTGAACCGGAGGAGACAACGGCCCTGCCGTTGGAGTGCACCTCCATCATCAGCCTGTTGGCGGTAAGTGCATCGAACCCGAAATAGGATTCGAAAACCCAGGCCACGTAGCTCATAAGGTTGATCGGATCGTCGTGCACGACTGTGCGCCACGAAGGGGCGGCTTCGCGCTCCTCCGTCGGGGTCGGCGAAGGCATTGAAGAAGGAGTTGGTTGAGTCATTACCCGCTATTCTACGCAACAGCGGGGAAATTGGGCTGTGAGGTTGTCTGGGCCACTAGAGTGGGACCTATGCATAAGTCCACTGCACTGCTCACCGACATGTATGAGCTGACCATGGTCGACTCAAGCCTCGCCTCCGGGACCGCCGATCGGCAGTCCGTCTTCGAAGTGTTCTCCCGGCGATTGCCGTCGGGAAGACGGTACGGAGTTGTGGCCGGGACGGGGCGAATCCTTGACGAGATTGCCTCGTTCACGTTCTCCGACGACGAACTTACTTACCTCAAAGACACGAAGATTGTGTCCCCCGAGACCGTTGACTGGCTCGCTAACTACAAGTTCTCCGGCGATATCTACGGCTATGCGGAAGGCGAGTGCTTCTTCCCGCAGTCCCCGATCCTCACCGTGACCGGAACGTTCGCCGAAGCCGTTATCCTCGAAACTCTTGTCCTCTCGATCCTCAACCACGATGCCGCTGTGGCAGCGGCCGCCTCCCGCATGACAATCGCCGCTCACGGACGCCCCTGCTTGGAGATGGGAGCGCGGCGCACCCACGAGCGTGCCGCCGTCTCCGCGGCCCGCGCCGCCGCCGTTGGTGGCTTCGCTGGCACGTCGGTTCTCGAGGCAGGCCGCACCTACGGCATCCCCGCCATCGGAACCGCCGCCCACTCCTTCACGCTCGTGCACGATACGGAGGAGCAGGCCTTTGCCGCACAGGTGGCAACCATGGGACCGGACACGACCCTCCTGGTCGACACCTACGACGTGGAACGCGGCGTAGCCCGGGCCGTCCAGGCCGCCCGCGAAGCGGGAGGCGAGCTCGGGGCGGTCCGTCTCGACTCGGGCGACCTTGTTGCCCAGGCCTTCACGGTCCGCAAGCAGCTCGACGATCTGGGTGCCACCTCCACGAAGATCACGGTGACCTCCGATCTTGACGAGTACGCCATTGCCGCGCTCGGTGCCGCACCGGTCGACTCCTACGGCGTGGGCACGAAGCTCGTCACCGGTTCGGGCTTCCCCACGGCCGAGCTGGTCTACAAGCTTGTTGCCCGCGAAGACACGAACGGCAACATGAAGGAAGTTGCCAAGAAGTCGGCCTCCAAGAAGTCCTATGGCGGACTCAAGGTCGCGGGCCGGCTCGCCGACGAGGACGGTGTGGCCCGCGAAGAAGTCATCGTCTCCGCAGAGTCCTGGGAGCAGGGCCGGGCAGAGCTGGAGGAGATGGGGGCACACCCCCTCCAGGTCCCGCTCGTCCTCGGCGGCTCCATCCAGCCCCACCACTCGGTGGCCGAAGCAAGCGAACATCACATCTTGTCCCGCAACCAGCTGCCGTACCAGGCATGGCGTCTCTCTGCGGGCGAGCCCGCTCTCCCCTCCCGCATGCTCGACATCTTCGAAGGCGACAACAACCCCTACGAGGGGTAGGAGAAGCTGGTTGTCCCTCCTTCGGGCACTCCCCTAGACGGGACCTGCCTGGAAGAGCCTCGACCAGACAACCCAGACCAGCAAATCCAGACCGGAAGACATGAGGTAAGGCTTGGGGCCACGGATCGTCTCCGTGGCCCCAAGCCTTACCGTTTGTCAGCCCTGCTTACCGCACGAGATGTATTGCCCTCGCCATGGTGCGCAACCGGTTGGGCGATCGCAGGTAGGCGCTACTTGTCGCCTTCTCCCCCACTGCCTCCGCCTCGCATCTGCGAGTAGATTTCCTTGCATGCTGGGCACACCGGGAACGCCTCCGGGTTGCGGACGGGAATCCAGACCTTGCCGCATAGGGCGATCACGGCCTTGCCGGTCACGTTCGATTCGGTCAGCTTGTTCTTACGCACATAGTGCGCATAGCGCTCGTTGTCGCCCGGCTTAAGCTTTTGCTCTTCGCGGGTCTGAGTTACGGAATCACTTGACGGGGTCGCTTGGCTCATGGGGATTATCCTAGTTCGCTCTGGTGCAACAAGACAGTGCACGTTCACGAGAGGGCTGCTGAAGGAAGTGTGGTCGATAACGAATTTTCATCGGTAGAGCACTGTCTTTAAAGACAGTGCTGGCCGCCTTTCGGCGGCCAGCACTAAGTCACAGGGTGAAGACTAGTTGGAGACAGCCTTCTTCAGGGCCGAGCCGGCCGACAGCTTGACGCCGTAGCCTGCGGGGATCTCGATCTCCTCGCCGGTACGGGGGTTGCGGCCCTTGCGGGCGGCGCGCTCGGTGCGCTCAATCGACATAAGTCCGGTGATCTTGACGGCCTCGCCAGCAGCGAGGGACTCAACGAGAACCTCCTGGAGTGCGGAGATTGCCGAATCGGCATCGGTCTTGGTTAGGTTCGCACGCTCAGCGATCTTGGCAATGAGCTCGGTACGGTTCAGGGACATATTGCCCACCTCTCCTCAGTTGGAAATTTGGACCCGGTTAGGTCACTAGGTCGAATGTAGCGGAATATCGGCGAAGACGCGCGATTTAACGCGGTAATTCACCGAATTCTCAGAATTCTCTCATCTTTGATCAAGCCCAAAATGTTCTGTTCTGATGCATTTTGACCGATATAGACATTAATGCGCCTCACATGTCACGGGTGCCGTCTCGCTCATGGCGAAAGCGGCGGCGCCACGCCAAAACGCTCCGGCACTCGCTTCCCTTGCGTCTTCAGCTCGCTAGAACGACAAAATTAGGTGGACGAGAAGGATCTTGACGAGGATGCCGAGGGCAAAAAGCGCGGCGTAGCCGCTCTCAATTCTTTCGTCGTCCTTCCTGCTTGTTGCGTAGGAGAGGATTGCGGGTTGGCCGATCATGCCGGCGATGGCGCCGGCGGTGCGAGCACTCGACAGGCCCGACGCACGGCATGCCACCAGCAGGCCGAATGACGACACGAGGACAACGACGGCGGCAATGAGGATTGCTGAGAGTCCCTGGCTCGTGAAGGCGGTGTCCATGAAAGCAGGGCCGGCGGCAATGCCGACGGCTGCGAGGAAGATGAGGAGACCCAGCTGACGGATGGTCAGGTTCGCGGCCTGCGGGATCTGCCAAATGATTGGTCCGGTGCGGTGGAGGGCGCCAAGGATCATGCCAACAATCAGTGGCCCGGCAGCCGCTCCGAGGGAGAACGTGGAGTTACCGGGAAGGGAAATCTCGATCATGCCCAGGAGCAGGCCAAGCGCCATGCCAACGCCGACTGACAGCGCGGAGAAGGTGGAGACGTTACGGACCGAGTCACCAAAGAAGCCGGAGACCTCCGAGAGGGACTCTCTCGGTACGACGACGAGGGCGCGGTCACCCAGCTCGAGGATGAGGTCGTCGCGAGCCAGCATCTCCAGGTCGCCGCGGTTCACGCGGGTGACAACGCCACCGAAGCGCGCTGCGAGATTGAGCTCGGCAATCGTTCGGCCGGCAAGACTGTCGTTGGAGACAACGAAATGACGGAAGTCGACCTGTGCGCGGTCGTTGGCAAGATGCTCGGGGATTCGCTCCCCCACCTGTTCGATAGCAGCATCGACAACGGGACCGGATCCGACGAAGAGGACTTCGTCGCCCTCGATGAGTTCTTCACCGGGCGAGATCACGCGGGTGCGGCCCTCGCGGCGCAGGTAGCTCATGCGGAGCTCCTGCTCAGAAAAGCCCGTGACCCTGCGTACCGGCATGGGATTGCGCACGTGAACGGAGACGGCCTCAATGTCCTCACCGGCCAGCGAATCCGTATCCTTCTTGCCTTCCCAGTCCCTGCCAACAATCCAGGCGACAACGAGGATCGCGAGGATCACGCCCGCGGGGTAACCGATGGCGTAGCCAACGGACGGTTCACCGGACGTCGTGACGGCATTCGCTGCCGCGAGCGCCGGGGTGGAGGTAAGGGAACCGGAGAAGATACCGGAAACGATGTCGGGGCTGAGATTCATGACCTTGCCCAGTGCAATGGCACCGCCCGCGGCAACGATGAGGAACAGCGTCGCCCATCCCATCATGGGGGCTTGTCGTTTGAGGTCCGCGAAGAAGGTTTGCCCGGCGGATAGCCCAACCATGTAGACGAAGAGAGCCAGCCCGAGCGACTGGATGAGGCCGAGAGAGGCGCCGATGTCGGGGGCAAGCGAGCCGATGACGAGGCCGACAAACAGTGCTCCCGCGGCACCGAGCCGGAGCGGCCCAAACGGCACCGCTCCGAGGGCGGCGCCGAGGGCGACAACGATAAAGATGGTGAGCAGGGGTGAGCTCGAAAGCAGTTCGGTCACAGCCGTATTCCTCCAAAGGGTTCTACAGCTACGGTATCCCGTTCCGCCCACAAGTCGACATAAAGTGGCCGTTTTATCTCGTCCCAGGTTCTCCCACGAGTGGTTTCCGCGAGTTCCTGCGGAGCATCATTCGCACCCCGCGAGCCGACGCCTAAGGGAGCATGCCCCCGCTGGCGCGCTAGGAGATGTAGATAGCGCTAAGCACCTATCTGCCGGAACGATATGCTCCAACTGATCTATTCCCCAGTATTCGTTCCCCAGTATTTGTTCCCCAGTGACCGTAGCCCCGTGTCGTTAGCGGATGTTCTCGTCGAATTCTTTCGTGACGCGGTAGTCCTTGTAGTAGGGCGTGGCGTCCTCGTTTTGTTCGAACCATTCGAGTAGCCACGTCTCGTGGGTGTCGCCTTCTTCGAAGTCGTACTCGTAGACGGCGGAGGGCAGTCCGTCGCTATCGAGGTCAGTGGCCTCGTGAAGGTAACCAGAGTCCGGGCCGAGGCAGATCATGACGGAGGAGTTCATGAGGACACCGCGGTCGTAGCTGTTGGCGATAACGTTCGGTGCTTGGTCCATACGGGTGTAAAGGCCGTCGATGGTGTCGTAGTTGCACACCCCGTCAGTTGTATAGATAAGGAGATGGATGGGAACGCCGAGCGGTCTAGTTTCGAGGATGTTCCGCAGTTCATCGGAGACCGGCTCACCGTCTTCGATGTAGGAAACCGACAGGGCGGGGCTACTGCCTCGTACTTCGACGGGAACTCGGGTGCGACCGTCTCCGATGATGTAGTTGACGACCTGGACACCGCTAAGGATCAGGACAATTGCTATCACCCAGGCGGCAATAGATGTGATGACTTCGCTAGCGGTCTTCTCGTGGTAGCCCTGGAAGTAGCCGGAAATGTTTGTGAAGACGGCACGCAACCACCGGGTTGCCGAGGTATCGATGGAGAAGAAGGCCTGAGTGGCATCCTTTTCTCGGTGGATCTGCTGCACTGACTCTCCCGCGACAACGCTCGGCGCTCCGGCGACGCCGACCCCGATGTCGTCCGTGCGAGCAAGTGAGAACACGGGAGTATCGGCTAGTGTGCGTGCGTCCTCCACCATCACCGCCCGAGCATTCGCGGTTCTCAGCGAGTTCATTTCCTCGTGAGCATCGGCTTCCGCCTTTGCCAGACGATCATCACGCTGGTCCTTGGCGAGGGCCTTGGTCTTGGTAGATTCCGCTGTCTCATACCGCTCCCCTGTCTCCGTGAGATCTGCTGTAACGGACGGGGTCAGGGAGCGCAGGCGGGCTGTCTCGCTGCGCTCCCTCGCAATGGTGTCCAGAGCGCTGAGGGCCTTGGTGGGTGTGATCGTTCCTGCGGAGAGCTTGGGAGCGAGGGCAGAGATCTGTTCGACGGCTTCCTGCGAGTTGTCTCCAAGGGCAGCATAGAGAACTGCCCCTTCGTTTTCCCATGCTTGCGCCCACGTCCCCTCCATCCCCAGCACGGGCCTGATGCGCCACAGGGATTCGGCCTGCTCGCGTACCGTGCGAACGAGGGCGACTCGGGTTTCGATAGATAGCTCTTCACCGATGCCATCACCGAGGCGGTGGAGGTTCAGGTAGTCCGATTCCCAGGCGGCCAGCCGGGAGCTCGAATCGTAGGTCGGATGGTCGGCTGCCACCATGGAGATCTCGAGGGTGAGGGCCTCTTCCGCGAGTGTCATCGCGGTCAGGGAAGTCTTGACTTCCTTCTCCCAGCCCTTCTTCCTGCGGCTGATAACAAATGGCCTCATGGCAAGCGGGAGAAGAGCGGTGACGGCGGCGAAGGTGATGAGGGCAGTCACGAGTGCGCCGGTCACGTTGGAGGAACCGGAGGTGATTGTTGATTCGCTCTCCTCAAAGCCAACTCCTCTCAGGCCGTTCGAGTATCCGGCAAAACCATCCCAGACCTGTGCCTCGATCGACGGATAGGTAGCGTTCATGGCGTCATAGAACTCGCCCCTGCCAGCGGAGTCCTCATCGACATCGATGGAGAGTTCGTACGACGTGTCGAAGCCCGACTGTTCACCCGAGTCCGCGTACCAGATGGCAACCGTCTTCTCGTCGATCAGGCCCGCGTATTCATCGCCAATGGGTTCGAAGTATTCGGGGAAGATCTCAATGAGCCCCCTCTCATCAGGATATTCGTATTCGTCAAGCGGAAGCTCCTCCGGGGTTGTGAGCACCAGGTAGTCGGCGGGAGACAGCAGTGGAATAGTCGACAGAGCATCCGCGAGAGCCTCCTCATCGTCAATGATGTTGGCGTCGTCGATGATCGTCACGCTGTCGGGAAGGTGGAGGACCTCATCGCCGTCGGGAATGCTGACGGCGTTGTTCCGCTCTGTTTCGCTCGACACCAGCTCATAGGGGATCGTGATAGCAGCCTCGTCAGCGTCCGAGATCACGCCCTCCTCAACCGGATTGAGCCACACGTAGACACCGCCCGCACCCATGGCAACCGCCGCCGCAATCATGATGACGATTGGGGATACCGGGATCTTTAGGGAGTTGGCCCCCTGCGCAACCTTCGCCTCGGCGATGCGTTCGGCCAGCTGCTGTTTCACCTTCTGGCTTGTCAGCTTCTCGAAGGCCCTGGTCGCATTGGCCCTGCGGCTGGTGCGTCGCTTCGTCACGGTACCGCCGGCGGCGGCAATCTCGAGCGTCCGGTAGCGGAACGGATCCTCAATCTCCGTCCTGCGGTCAAACTCTTTCCCATGCTCGGATTCGTAGGCCACATAAACGTGGTCGGCCACGGTCGCCAATTCGGTGGCAATCGCGTCCAGCCCAACAAGTCCCTCGGCCGAGGCATTCTTGCTCGCAACCTCAAGCTCACCGGCAAGTACCGGCAGTCGCTTCGCGAGCTTCTTATCCCCCGTTTCCTGAGCCAAAACGGTGGCTGCGTCAATCGCTGTTCGTAGCGCGGCAACGGAAGGGTGAAGAGACATGTCCCCCGCGCTCTTACCCCGGCGGAGGCTTTTCTTTGTCGGCTCGCTTCGGTGCACGTTCTCATCGGCTTGAAGAGTTGCCTCGGCTTCTCTCACGACCGTGGCAATCCGATCGAGTCGGACAAGCGATGGGAGGTTGACCGGCTTGATCAGCTCCTCCCGGTCGAGGTGCTGGACCTCAAAGACGGCGCGCGCAAGGTCAATGTACCGGTACCGGTACTGCTCCACCCTCGCCTCCATGGTCTTCCCGTAGGAACCGGTCGTTGCGACACCGATGAGCTCCATGCCGTCCAGGGACTCGGTTGCCTCCCGGTAGGTATCGAAGACCCGATCGGCGACTTCTTTGAGCTCGCCGCCGGACAGTCCGGCCAGGTGCGAAGCGTTCTTCTTCTGGTCAGAACGCTGTCTCGCGGCGTGCAAAACCAGTCCCACAAGCAGGCCGGCAATCAGACCGGCCACGGTCGCAAGGAGATAGTCGGAGAAGGTTGTACCGCTCGTTACTTCGGCTTCCTGATCGGCAAAGACCTGCAGACCATCGGCAACCGTGCCGGGAGTCAGTTCCCCTTGAGAGAGGCGATAGGTCAGCGAATCGGCCACGTCGAAACGGAGGTGCCAGAAGTCGTCGGGCTCGTACCTGGGATGGACTCCCATGGAGACGTTCACGATTTCTCGCTCGGGCTCCACCCAGAGGACGACGGCATCATCGTCGACGCGGACGGTCGGGAAATAGGCGGGGTAGGTATCTTGTAGGCAGCTAACGTTATCGACCTGGCAGTCCTCGGTGACCTGGAGTTCGTCCGTTGTTCCAACAACGATGAGGACTCTGATAGGGCGGCCCCACGTCACGTCATCGATCGCCGTGCGGAGCTCTTCCTCGTTGAAGAATCCATTCGGGTCATCTATCGTCACCTGGCTGGACCGGACACCCGTCCGGCTCTCCTGGGAAGCCAGAACTAACGCCCCGAGACCAACCCCGACACCAACAAGGATTGCGATCCAGGCCCGCCACGAAGGCAGAAACGATCGGAGGAAAGCAACAAATCTCCGACGGTCAGTTTTCTCTTCTTTCCCACGCGGCATGGGTCGATTATGGCATGGCAAAACGGACTAACAGGCTCAATACCAAGCCCGCGGGGACTAGGACCCAAACAGACAGGTTTACGAGCTCGAGTCCAAAATTCAGCAAGCAAAAGCCCAAGGCCGACAGAAATACAGACAGTTCGACCCAGGAGGAACGGAAACGAAGCAGGAGCCCGGCTCGGCAACCAGACCAAAGATCTGACTGCCGAGCACCCCACGATCCCAGCGGTTCGAGGTACTTGAGTTAGCGTTTCATTCGAGCTAGCGCTCGATTCGCACAGGGTACTGTTCGGTTCGTGGGGGTGAATGTTTAATTCGTCTGAGTTACCGTTCGATTCCGTACACGCTAGCGTTCGATGCCGTAAGAACGCATGGCCTTCTTGGCGCGCTTCGTTCCCTCTTCCTGAAGGGCAAGGAGCTCGGCGTAGATACCACCGGAGACGGCAAGCTCGGCAGGGCTACCGATCTCGTCAACGACACCATCGCGGAGGGTGACGATGCGATCAACGCTCGAGATGGTGGACAGCCTATGGGCGATGATCAGTGATGTCCTGTTTTCCATGAGAGTCTCCAGGCCTTCCTGCACAAGGCGCTCGGAGCGAGTATCGAGTGCCGACGTCGCCTCATCCAGAACGAGAATTGACGGATCCTTGAGGATTGCGCGAGCCACGGAAATACGTTGCTTTTGGCCGCCTGAGAGCTTCAGGCCGCGCTCACCAATAACGGTGTCGAGACCATTCGGGAAGTCCTCAATGAACCGCCACGCATTCGCCTTCTTCGCGGCCTCAATGATTTCTGCCTCGGAGGCAGCCTCATTGGCGTAGCCAATGTTCTCCCGGATCGTTCCCGAGAACAGGCTCGATTCCTGGAAAACCACGCCGATCTGAGAGCGAAGTTCAAGGAGGGAAAGGGAATGAACGTCGGTGCCGGCAACGGCGATCGTGCCTCCGCGGAGACGATAGAGCCCGAGGAGCAGGCTGATGATCGTGGTCTTGCCACCGCCGGATTCACCAACGATGGCGATCTTCTCCCCCGTCCTCACGGAGAACGACACGCCTTTCAGAACATCCGGGTCGTCGTCGTAACCAAAGGTCACGTCTTCAAACGCAACGGCCGGACCGTCGTGAACCAGCGTGGCAGCAAGATCGTCCTGAGCGGGCGTGAGGGCCGCACCGTCGATCGCCGGGCCCGACCTGGCCGCGGGACCAATAGCTGTCGAGGAAGCGGATGTCTCTGCTCGCTTCTTTTGCTCGGCGAGAGTGGGTGCTCGATCGACCTCGATTTCCATGACCTCGAAGTAGTCGCGGGAGCCCGCGATAGCGTGCTGGGCGGAGTCCACCAGGAACGACATCGAACCAACCGGCTGACGTGCCATGGCAACCAACTGGACGAGAAGGACCATGTCGCCAACAGAGAAGCGGCCCTGGACCGTGTACGTAAAGATGATGGCGTAAATACCAAAGAAGATCACCGCCATGATCCCCCGCCGCAGAGCATCCATACCGTGCCAGTGCTGGGACTGCTTGCGGGTGGTCTGGATCGTGCGGTCGTATCGCTTTGTAAAGGACTTCAGCTCGCGGAGCTCGGAAACGAAAGACTTAACAACCTTGATTTGGCCGACAACTTCGTTGAAGCGCCCGCCAGCAACATCGATATCTTCGTTCTTCTTACCCTCGTACTTCTGCCACTTCTTCGACGTCAACGTCGTCAGCCACATGTAGACCGGGAAGATAATCGCAAGGAGAAGAGCCAGCGGCCACGCATACCAGGCGGTGATCACAAGTACGGCGACAGTCGTGATGATCATCGTGAAGAAGCTGTTCGAAAACATCTTCGCGAAGTTCGTGACCTCGGTGATCGAACGGTTGAGCCGAGACACGATCGTTCCGGTCAGCTCATTATCGAAATAGCGTTGCGGCAGAGATAGGAGCTTCTCGAAGTACCGAACCGACAGGATCGACCTCATCCGCGCACTCATGACGTCACCGACGTAACCACCAATCGACGACACGGCGGTTGAAGCCAACTCAATGATGAGGAAGGCACCAGCAAGCCACAGCACGGTCCTGATCGCGGAACTCTCAGTCCGGTCACCAGAGATTGCTTCCACAACCACATCGGTCGCCCCGGCAATGATAAACGGGATGACGAGAGCGGCTACTGCCGTCAAAACCGACGCCAGAATAATGACTGCAAAATGGACCCGCAGCTCCTTCGTGAAGCGCACAATCCTCAGCAATGATTTCACTGAACCTCCCAGATTCTCCATGAACCACAACGGCAAAAACGGACCAATTAGTCCGAGAGTTCCCTCATAACCCTCACACCTTCCGTCCAGGCCGACGCATCGGGCACCACCGGGTTAGTTAAACCAGCCCGAAGCCTCACGTCACTTGAATCTGAACGAACACGAACCTGAACGAGAGAGCATCTGAGCACGAAGCAACCTGATCGAGTCGGAGCTTGAACGAGCACAAGCCGGAACAAGCTAGAGCCGGATCGAGGCAGATCGGGAGCTTAAATACCCACACTCCGACGCTTCCTTCCTCTCCGACCTTGATTCGGGGTCTG